>JABAAI010000023.1 GCA_014238825.1 Leptospirales bacterium | reverse complement strand
TCGTGATACAGGAATGACAAATAAGTATTTTGTATATACTTATTATGAAAGCAATGCTTACAAGAAGTCAACTGTAGAATACACATCTGATGGTGTTACAAAATGGATGGAAATTACTTATTATGAAAGTAGTGGTAATTATAAAGAAAGCAAGATAGATTATTACGTTGACGGAACTACGAAGTATTATGAGGCTAGCTACGATGAGAGTACTGGTAGTATAGAAGCAAGTATGTATTATACTAACACTGGGCTTTTATTTATTGCAACGACTTATTACATAGGTGGAGGACAAAATACGATTACATATTACCATGATGATGGCATTACAAAGGAATCAGAATTTGTTTATAATTCTGCTATTGTGCTTACGACAGGAATATTTTATCGTACTGATGGTACTCAGGAAACATATGAAACCTACTTCACTACCGGTAACCAAAAAGGTTCTACAGCGACATTGGAGACTTATTATGCAGATGGCACAACTAAGCAAACAGAAGAAACTTTCTATAATTCAATCCGAGGCAATCGTCGGAAGTCGTATATAATGTATGAAACGGATGGTAGCAAACAATCAGGTTATCCATTCTGTTATGAGGATCTTTATTCAGAAGATTTAGAAACTTGCGATATGGTTACGCATGGCTGTACAAGTAGTAGTAATACTTGTATTTTACCATAAAGCTAAAGAAACTAGCTTTATGGTAAAATTTTTTGTTTAGGCTTTGAGAACACAGAGCAGTTTGTTTGTTTGGTCCTATTGCTCATGCCCTCTCTTTTCCAGTATCGAGCAATCAAATTCGCTTGATGTTTTTTTGGAAGCTGATAAGTGGGGTCGCTCTACGGCTGAATCATACCTAAAAAAGATTAGATAATTATGCAAGGCATAATAAAATACTGAGGTTTATGAATTTACTTGCAATATTCTCTTTAGTCATAGACTATGGTCTTTAAGTGCTAAAAGAACGGGAGCAAAAATAGTGAATAGAACTTCAGTTAATTTTTTACCCAGAATTTCATCTAGAATTGTATTTAGTTTTTTACTTGTAGCTTTATTTTTTACCGCTAGTAGCGGAGCTCTTTTTGCTGAGGATGATTTGATTTGGGGTGTAGAGCCATCTATTGGTTTTGGATTTATGAGAGATGATTGTGGTGATCCATGTTCTTTAGAATCTAAGAGTCTAGAAACAATCGCGATTAAGGGGCATCTGTCCTTAATTCGAAGAGCCTTTTTTAATATTCATGCCACAACTGACTATGTTCGCTCTTCCACTAACGGTATTATTTTAGGCTTTAGTGATGATAAAGACGCAATTAATTCTCATCAGCTTTCTTTGGGAATGCAATTTTATCTGAGACGCGAAGCAGGAAAGCAAATTAGTCTTGCTCCTTTTATTGGAATAGGTAAGGCATCTATTACAGTTGAAGAAGTGGACAATGGTCATTCCCTATATGAATGGAGTGGATTCGGCAATTATTTAGACTTAGGTCTGGCGTGGGTTGATAATGCTGGCTGGGGTAGCAAGGGGAGTGCTATTGGTTTTTATTACCGGCGGACTTCTGCTGAATTTGATTGGGAAGCTAAAAATAAAAATGTTTCTTGGACTAATCATTCTCTCTCTACTTTTTTCCGCATAGATTTCTAATTATAGAAACATTATTGAATGCAACTTGACACTAGCCTAAACCCTAAATTTAAGAGTACGACTATCCTTGCCGTTAAGAAGGCTAAGCAAACCAGCTTAGGCGGTGATGGTCAAGTGAGCTTGGGTCCTACTGTTATGAAAAAAGGGGCAAGTAAAATTAGGCGCTTAAGAGATAGAGAAATACTAACTGGTTTTGCCGGTTCTGCCGCAGATTCTTTTACGCTCTTTGAACTCTTTGAAAAAAAAGTAGGGCAGTATCAGGGTAGCCTAGGGCGTGCTGCTGTAGAATTGGCTCGGGACTGGCGTACAGATCGCATCTTACGACGTTTGGATGCCTTGTTAATAGTTGCTGATATTAATGAGCTCTTTTTAATTTCTGGTACGGGAGATGTTATTAGTCCAGATGATGGCGTTCTGGCGATAGGTTCTGGTGGTAATTATGCCTTGGCTGCGGCTCGTGCATTAATGGTGCATACTAATTTTGATGCACCTACGATTGTAGAAAAATCATTGCAAATAGCTGCTGATATTTGTGTTTATACAAATTCTTTCATAAAAATAGAGACAGTGGAAGAGAATAAAAAGGATTCGAAAAAGCTTTTAAAAAAACTTTCAGTAAAAAGAAAATAGGACTTATGCAATAAAATTTTAGTTATCATAAATGGCTTCAGTTAAATTAAATAAAGATAAGTTTGATATATCCAGTCTAGAAATGGATAAGCTTACGCCTCGTCAAATTGTGGAGGCCCTAGATAAATATATTATTGGTCAGACAAAGGCAAAGCGTTCGGTTGCTATTGCTATTCGTAATCGAGTTCGTAGAAGAAAAGTGAGCAAGGAGTTTCACGATGAAATTTATCCTAAGAATATTATTATGATTGGTCCTACTGGTTGTGGTAAAACAGAGATTGCTCGTCGGCTTTCTCGTTTAGCCAAGGCTCCTTTTGTAAAAGTTGAAGCTACAAGATTTACAGAAGTTGGTTACGTCGGTCGTGATGTAGAGTCTATGATTCGTGATTTAATGAATAGTTCTATGACCTTAGTTCAAAAAGAATTTCAAGAGAACATGGAAGATAAGGCAAGTAAAAACGTTCGCGAAAGATTGTTAGATTTACTGCTCCCTTCAACGGCTTCTCAAAATAAAGATTCAGATAATAAGCAAGCTAATATTATTAAAAAAGGGATATCGACAACAGGTAGTAATATTCAAAAAGGGATGGACATTGCTCGAGAGCAATTAGAGGCATCTAATCTTAATAAAACTAAAGAAGAAGAGAGATCAGTTAAAGCACGTGAAATGATAGCTAAAAAGCTAGATAAAAAAGAACTAGAGGATAAGGAAGTAGAGATAGAAACAAAATCAAATACAATGCCGATGATACAGGTGATGACCGGCGGTCCCAGCATGGAAGATATTGATATGCATATGCAAAATATGCTTGGTGATTTTTTGCCAAAAAAATCAAAGAAGCGACGTATTAAAATAGAAGAAGCTCGCCAGATACTAATGGAAGAAGAGCTAGAACGATTAATAGACGCAGACAAACTTAGGGAAGAGGCAACGCGTCGTGTCGAGCAAATGGGTATAGTCTTTATAGATGAAATTGATAAGATTTGTGGTCGTAATACTAATTCTTCTGGTACGGATGTTTCTCGTGAGGGTGTGCAACGGGATTTATTACCGATAGTGGAGGGAGCGACAGTGAATACTCGTCATGGTGCTGTTAAAACCGACCATATCCTTTTTATTGCTGCTGGTGCTTTTCATTCTACTACTCCTGCTGACTTAATTCCAGAGTTGCAAGGTCGCTTTCCTATTCGTGTTGAACTTAATAAACTTAGCGAAGCAGATTTTCGACAAATATTAACGGGACCACGAAACTCTCTTGTCCGCCAATCTAAAGAACTACTAGCAACAGAAGGGGTAAAACTTGATTTTACAGAAGATGGGACAGCAGAGATTGCACGCTTTGCTTTTGAGATTAACGAAAAAACTGAGAATATTGGAGCGAGGCGTTTGCATACATTGATAGAACATATTCTTGACGAAACCTCTTTTGAAGCACCTGATTTACCGCCAGAAAAAAGGAAAGTAAAAATTAATAAAGAATTTGTGAGAAAGTCCTTAGCTGATATTGTTAAGGATAAAGACTTAAGCCGGTATATTCTCTAAACTAGTCTTCAAGTGAGCATAGGAGTTTTATTTGTATGTTTAGGTAATATCTGTCGTTCTCCTCTAGCTGAGGGTATTTTTTCTTCTCTAGTAAAAGAGCGTAAACTAGAAAATCATTTTAAGATTGATTCGTGTGGTACTGCGGCTTATCACCTTGGCTTATCACCTCATCCTATAACGCGTCGCGTTGCAGAGCAGCGAGGTATTATTTTGGATTCTAAAGCACGTCAATTTCAAACTAATGACTTTAATGATTTTGATTATATTTTAGCTATGGATCGCTCTAATTATAAAGATCTATTAGGTCTCAGTTCTTGCGAATCAGAAAAAGAAAAAGTTATTTTGTTTCGTAAATTTGATCCTAATCTAAAGGAGGGAGGAGTTATACTTGATGTGCCAGATCCTTTTTATGGTGGTGATCAGGGTTTTGAAAAAGTACATGAAATTGTAATGCAAGCTAATACAATTTTGTTAGAGGAATTGATACAAGAATATAAGTTATGATGCTATAATCGCCGGAATCAGAAACTCACTAATGTTTTCGTATTTGTTTTATTATTTCCTTTAGATATCCTTTTACTCACTTAAATTGATTTTAAGAAACTTTAATATAAAATGAACTTTTGACTGAGAACAAAATATTCCTTGCAAAGCTAAGCACTTAAAAAATATTGAATAGATAGATTCTATATTACTATCATGCTAATTTAGCTTAAAAACAATTCCCAGTATTTTAAAATCATACTCATATAAATATGGCCAAGACAACTAAGAATACAGATCCTAAAACAGGCTCCAAAAGCAAAGGTACTTCTAGTGCGACTAAGCCTAAGATAATTAGCCTGAAGAAAATGGATAGGCTTAATATCCAAGAGAGCTTAAGCAATGGCCAGCGTGTCATCCCCGTTGCTGTTGAAAATCAAATGAAGGAAGCCTATCTAGATTATGCAATGAGTGTGATTATTGGTAGAGCGTTGCCTGATGTACGTGATGGTTTAAAGCCGGTGCATCGTCGTATTCTCTACGCTATGCACGAAAGGGCGTGGCGTCATAATCGCGCGCACGTGAAATGTGCTAAAATTGTCGGTGAGGTTATTGGTAATTTTCATCCTCATGGTGATACCGCTGTTTATGAGACACTGGTGCGGATGGCACAGGAATTTGCGATGAGTATTCCATTGGTAGATGGACAAGGTAATTTTGGTAGTATCGATGGAGATCGTCCTGCAGCCTATCGCTACACAGAGGCTCGCTTAACTAAGTTAGCAGAGACTATCCTTCAGGATATTGATAGAGGAACTGTAGATTTTAATCCTAATTTTGATAGCACTCGTAAAGAGCCAAGCGTTTTACCAGCGGCCTATCCTAATCTTCTTGTTAATGGCTCGAGTGGAATTGCTGTTGGTATGGCTACCAACATTCCTCCCCATAATATCGGTGAAGTGATTCAAGCAACGGTTGCTCTTATTAAAAATCCAGATCTTAGCATTATAGATTTATGCAAAATAATGCCGGGTCCAGATTTCCCAACTAATGGTATTATTATTGGAGGTGAAGGAATTCGTCAGGCTTATAGTACGGGCAAGGGAGCCCTTCGCATTCGTGCTCGCGCAGATGTTGAAGAGAGTAAACGCGGGAGAGATATGATTGTTATTACAGAGATTCCATATCAGGTTAACAAGCGTACGCTTTTAGAAAAAATTGGCGAGTTAGTTCAAAGCAAAAGTATCGAAGGGATAGCAGATATACGCGACCTTTCTGATAGGCATGGCATTCGGATAGAAATTGAACTTAAGAAAGATGTGAACACAAAAGTGATTATGAATAAATTATATAAGCAGACTCAAATGCAAATCAGCTATGGCATTAATCTATTGGCCTTAGTTAAAGGTCAGCCTCGTATACTAAACTTAAAAGAAATTCTTTCTGAATATATTAGTCACCGCAAGATAATTTTAATTAGACGCACGGAATATGATCTCAAGCAAGCAGAAAATCGAGCTCATATTCTTGAAGGTCTTAAGATAGCTTTAGATTTTATTGATGAAGTTGTTAAAATGATTCGTGCTTCAAAGGATATCGAAACAGCGAGAACTTCTCTTATGAAAAGATTTAAGCTTTCAGAAATACAAGCGAATGCTATTTTAGAGATGCGTCTGCAAAAACTAACATCTCTTGAGAGCCATAAAATTATTGAAGAGCTAAAAGTTTTGAAAAATAAAATTAGAGAATTGAAGGAACTTCTAAAAAGTGATGCTAAGCAATATGAAGTGATATCGGAAGGCTTAGAAGAAATTAGAAGAGAGTATGGAATGAAACGCCGGACTACAATCGATTCTAGTTCAGTGGATAGCACTGAATTTGAGATTATTGATTTGATAGCAAATGAAGAAGTCGTAATAAATATCACAGAAGATAATTTTATCAAACGTATGTCGCGTGATACATTCCGACGCCAAAAACGTGGTGGGCGTGGCGTTCGTGGAGGAGGTAGGAGTTCAGATATGGTGAAGCGTATGCTAACAGCATCCACTCATGATATAATTCTTTTTTTTAGTAACAGGGGTAAGGTCTTTACGATGAAAGTGCATGAGATACCAGAAGCTTCACGCGAAGCTAGAGGTCGCTCACTAAAGTCAATGATTAATCTTTCCACAAACGAAAACGTTACCGCTATGGCAGCAACGCCGTCTTTTGAATCGAAGGATAATATAGTAATGGCAACACGTTTGGGAATTCTCAAACGCTGTGAACTAAAGGCCTTCAGTAATGCTAGTAAGGGCGGTATTATTGCTATTGGTATGCGTAAAGATGATGAGCTGATAGATGTTCGTTTAGTTAGTCCTAACAAAGATATCATTTTATGTACTCGGATGGGTAACGCCCTTCGCACTCAGATTTCTAAGATACGAAGTCAAGGGCGTTCGGCTACAGGTATTATTGGTATACGTCTGGAAGAAATAGACAGGGTTATTGGAATGGATGTGATTGAGCCAGATAGTTCTTTGTTTGTTATTTCAGAGAATGGTTTTGGAAAAAGAGTTAGTTATGATAACTTTGCTGCTAAAGGGAGAGGTGGGCGCGGGATGATGTATTTAAAAATTGCAGCTAAGAATGGCCCTGCAGTTAGGATTACTAGTGTGAAAGAAGAAGATGATATTGTTATAATTTCTAAAAGTGGCATGACTATATTAATGTCTGCTAAAGACATACATCATATTGGAAGGGCTACTGTGGGAGTTAGATTAGTTAAATTAGCAGAAGATGATATTGTTAAAGATATTGCTGTTTTAATCCCATCATGATTATAATCAGGGGCTAATTTTTTTCTATACTATTAAAGCTATTAGTGCGATAAAGACGGTGAAGGCTCTTAAGTTTATAGAGGTTCAAAAAGATGCTTAACAAAAAATCTATAAAAAAAAAAGCAAATTCTGTAAAAAAGAAAGCTAGTCCTAAAACAAAGCCGGTCAAAAAAAAAGTTGCTAAAGTCGCGAAAGTTGAAAAAGATAATAGCTTAGCGAAAACATCGACTTCCTTAAAATCCCTTGGAGTTGCTAAAGGCGGGCTTAAATTTAAGCCCATGCGTTTGCCAAGTAAAAAGGAGCTAGCGACTAAGACTCTGGTTATCGTAGAGTCTCCAGCCAAAGCAAAAACAATCAATCGCTATTTAGGAAATTCTTTTATTATTGAAGCTTCATTAGGGCATATTATAGATTTACCTAAATCTCGCATCGCAATTGACGTTAAGGATGATTTTAAACCGGAATACATAACCGTTAGAGGAAGAGCCAAGGTGCTTAATCGCCTCAAGAAGATGGCGACTTCTGTAGAAGGGATACTTCTTGCTGCTGACCTTGATAGAGAGGGAGAAGCTATCTCGTGGCATTTGAAAAACGCCCTCTTGCCTAAGAATCCTAATATCAAACGAATAGATTTCAATGAAATAACAAAGCCCGCTTTGCAAGCTGCCATCAAAAATCCACGTGAAATTAAAGAGCCTCTCGTTAATGCTCAGCAGGCGCGCCGGATTTTAGATCGTCTTGTTGGTTATACAATTTCACCAATCCTCTGGAAGAAAATCAAGAACGGTCTGTCAGCGGGGCGGGTGCAATCGGTTGCATTAAAATATATTTGTGAACGAGAAAAGCAAATAGATGACTTTATAGAAGCAGAGTATTGGAGTCTTAGTGTTAATTTGGCATTGGCGAAATCGAAGAAATCCATTCTCAAGGCAGATCTCTATTCCATCGCTGGAGAACGCCAGGATAAGCAAATTACTTCTGAAGAGCAGATGAATAAGTTAATCGCAGTGTTGAAAGATAAGCCATTTATAGTATCTTCTATTGCTGTTCGTGAACGTCAGCGCGAAGCAACGCCAGCCTATACAACATCTAAGCTCCAGCAAGATGCCTCCACTCGTTTAGGATTTTCATCTCTCAAAACTATGATGGTAGCTCAACAGCTTTATGAGGGTATCGATCTTGGCAAACGTGGTTTCACTGGTTTAATTAGTTACATGAGAACAGATAGTAATAGAAGTTCACCCGAAGCGATTTCTGTTCTAAGAGAGTTTATCAAAAAAGAATATGGCCCTGATTACGTACCAGAAAAACCACGGAGCTATAAAAACAAGCGAGGGGCTCAAGATGCACATGAAGCCATTCGTCCCACGAATCCTAATCTTAGTCCCGATAAAATAGGCTCTGCTTTGACAAAGGAGCAATTGAAATTATATCAAATGATTTGGCAGAAGTTCGTTTCTTCTCAGATGACAAATGAGGTCTCTATCTATACAACTATCGAGCTGAGTGTGGATGATAAAAATTTTCGTGCTGTACATCGTAGAATCAAATTTGATGGCTTTACTTTGGTTTTCGATAAAGCAGAAAGCAAAGAAAAGCAAAATGATTTTATAACAAAACTAAACAAAGATGATGAGCTTAGTGCCAATAAATTTGAGCCACAGCAACATTTCACTAAGCCACCTCCTCGCTACTCTGATGCACTAATGGTCAAAGTTTTAGAAGAGATAGGCATCGGGCGTCCTTCCACTTATGCACCGACAATTCAAACACTACTCAAGCGCTACTATGCTTGTCGAATTGGCCGTAACCTAAAACCAACTGAATTAGGCCTTTTGGTTAATAGGATTATGAAGCAACACTTTCCTAAGCTTGTGGATGCTGTATTTACAGCAAAAATGGAAGAGGAGTTGGATATGGTAGCTAGTTCAGATAAAAATTGGGTTGATATGCTTTCTTCATTTTATAAACCATTTGAAATCACCTTAAAAGAGGCTGCAGAGAATATCGAAGATCTAAAAGCAAGCTTAGATAAGCCTACAGAGTATATTTGTGAAAAATGTGGTACAAATATGGTGAAGAGATTAGGTCGTAATGGTTATTTTTTGGCGTGTCCTCGCTTTCCTGATTGTCGTAACGCAAAATCTATCCCTTTAGGTCCTTGTGTCGAATGTGACGAGGGAAGCACGGTTAAACGAGCTACCAAAAAAGGGCGCGCTTTTTTTGGCTGTAATCGTTATCCAGATTGTGATTTTTCAACTTGGGACGTGCCATCAGAAGAAATTTGCCCAGAATGCAATAAGCTACTTTTTGAAAAAAATAGTCGCAATCGCAAAAAAGAGCTTGTCTGTTTGAAGTGTGAATACAAAAAAGATGTTTCACTCTCTGAATCGAATGCGGGTTCTTCTGCTATCGATCAGAGTGCTTAGAGGATGATAAAAAGTTCTTAATAAGAAGACGCTGCCTTAGCTTAGCTGGTAGAGCAGCTGATTTGTAATCAGCAGGTCGTAGGTTCGAGACCTACAGGCAGCAATTATTGGGTAGGTGCCCGAGTGGTTAAAGGGACCAGACTGTAAATCTGGCGACATCGTCTACGAAGGTTCGAATCCTTCCCTGCCCATAAATATTTTCTTTCTTATCGAGTCGAGGCTAGCTCTAAGCTAATTTTCGAATGAAAGAGATAATCTCTAATTTGGATTTCAATGCCGAACTTTCTTGCATTGAATGCGGAGCAAATTATCCATTAAGTCAAATACTGTATCGCTGCTCTAAAGTAGGCTGTGACGGATTACTAGATATAAAACATAATCTTCGTGCGCTTAAAAGAAACTCTTCTCAGCAGTGGCAATCTCATTTAGAAAACAGGCTTAAAAAAACAAGTCTACCTTTCAGTTCTGGAGTCTGGAGTCAAAAAGAATGGGTTCTGCCTCAAATCAAAGACGAACATATCGTTAGCTTAGGTGAGGGTAAGACGCCTCTTATTCCTCTTTCCCTTTGGGCAGATGACTTAGACCTTGCAGCTGTCTGGCTTAAGCAATGTGGAATTTCAAGCACAGGTTCCTTTAAAGACCTAGGGATGACGGTCTTGATAAGCCATATAAAATCTTTATTAGCGGAAGGCATCACCATCCGAGCTGTTGTTTGTGCCTCAACAGGAGACACGAGTGCCGCCTTAGCTGCGTACGCGGCTTATGCAGGCATTCCAAGTATTGTTATTCTTCCATCCAATCGTATATCGACAGCCCAACTAGTACAACCAATAACTTGCAATTCTTTAGTACTTAGTTTGAATACTGATTTTGATGGGTGCATGAATATTGTTAAAGAGCTGACGCAAAATAAGGATTTGTATCTGGCTAACTCAATGAATCCGCTACGCCTAGAAGGTCAAAAAACAATGGGTATAGAAGTACTTCAGCAACTAGATTGGGAGGTGCCAGATTGGTTTATAATCCCCGGTGGTAATTTAGGGAATGTAAGTGCACTTGTCAGTGGCATGTCCCTTCTCTTTGAGCTAGGGCTGATTAAAAAATTACCTCGTGTTTGTGTTGCTCAAAGCTCCCAAGCTAATCCATTATATTTAAGTTTTCAGAAAAAATTTCAATCTTACGAAGCTGTAAGCGCAAAAAAGACACTAGCCTCTGCCATACAAATAGGGGATCCGGTAAGTTATCCACGAGCGATAAAAGCCTTAGAAAAAGTAAATGGCGTTGTGGAAGAAGCGAGTGAAGAGGAACTCGCCAATGCAGCAGCTCGCGTAGATCGTTATGGGATGTTTAATGACCCTCACACTGGTGTTGCCTTAGCCTGTTTAGAAAAACTGCGTAAAAAGGAAGTAATCCAAAAAGATGATTCAGTAGTGGTCGTTTCGACTGCCCATGGTCTAAAGTTTGCTAACTCTAAGACAGCGTATCATGAGGGGAAACTAGAGTTGAAAGCTAAGTATCAAAACAAAGCCCTTGACTTAGATGCTAATTTAGAAACAATACAAAAGAGCATAGAAGATATCATTTCCTAAAGTATGAAAAGCATGAAAAATTTGGAATATTATAGCAAAGGAATTTTTGACAATAATCGAACGATACTAGCTCAAGCGATTACTTTGCTTGAAAGCAGGAATAGAAAGGATTATGAGCTTGCCGATGCCGTGTTGCGTTCATGTCTTAAACATAAAAAGCCTTCGATTCGCCTTGGAATTACTGGACATCCCGGAGTGGGTAAGAGTACTTTCATAGAATGCTTTGGAGAATATTTGATTCAAAAACACAACAGACGCATCGCGGTTCTTGCAATAGATCCCTCTAGCTATTATAGCAAAGGTAGTATTCTGGGTGATAAGACTCGAATGGAAAAATTAGCAGTAAATCCTCACGCCTTTGTTCGTCCCTCACCTTCTTCTGGTAGTTTGGGGGGAGTCACATTTAGAACGCGAGAAGTAATCAGTATTTGTGAAGCAGCAGGCTATGATACAATTTTAATCGAGACACTTGGCTCTGGGCAAGCTCAATTTGAAGTTCATTCTATGGTCGATATGCTTTTACTTTTAGTTACAACAAAAGGAGGCGACATCCTCCAAGGAATTAAAAGGG
>JABAAI010000022.1 GCA_014238825.1 Leptospirales bacterium | reverse complement strand
TTCTAGACGTGATTTCAGCTATTCTCTAGAATTTACCTCGCAAACCACAACAAATAACGCTATTGAGAGAACCGCAAAGAATATACAAATGATAGATGCGAGTATTAGGCATATTGAAACGCAAATGAAACCAGACCCTCGAACAGTTGAAGATATTTGTGCATCTCCACCTATAGTTACATCAGAAAACTTATTAAACGCTACAAGGCTCTTAGAGCAAGATTGTGATAGATACTCACAGCTAAGTGACCCAAATGCTTCATCAGATACAAAGAATATCAATGAGCTAGACTTTACTCTGCGAGTACTTGATAATCAAATTTCATGGCAAGAGGCCTACGCAAAATTTAATATTGGAGAAAGCCTTCAAGTACTAGTAGGCTGGCATACTGTTATTTGGGGACAATTAGACTTCTTATCCCCTGTCGATATCATCTTACCCCTGCAAATAGGCGCATCAACAGGCCTAGGACTGACTAAATCTGATAACCGCAAACCACAAAAAAGCCTCATTTTATATTATTTCCCTGTACCTTACATCGAAATTCAAGCTTATTTATTTCCTGAATTGGCCTTAGATAGTACCTTGCTAACACTAATCAAAGCCAAATATACAAATAATCAAGATGATATACTTTCAATATTAGGTTTTCAAGATGAGTATGCCATTGAGCTACCAGAAGGCAAAGATAAATATCGCTATGCTGCTCGTGTCTTATTTTACTTAGAACAGTTTACCCTAGGCCTTACTTATTATAAAGCCTATTATCCTTATACAATTGATGAAAATATTATTTTATCTGAGCGAAGCAGGAATGACCCTGAGCAAACAAAATTTTATCATTTCGAAATAAGACCAGAATTACAGTCTTGGGAAAACTTTGGTATTGAGTTAGCCTATCCTATCGATAAATGGGTCTGGAAGCTAGAGCTCCTCTATACCAAATTGCAAGATAATTTACGAGAAGTAGAAACTATGAATTATAGTTCCCAACTAGCTGAATTTATTGAAAAAGATGATTCATTTGATCTTCAAACAACTTATTATAATTTTCTTCTTGAGCAAAAAAATGGCGAATTAAGTATCTCAGAAGAATTATATATTGGTGGCTTTGGAGCTGATGCCCAATATGGTCCTTGGCTCTTTAATCTAGGCGTCCTCTTTGCTTACCTACGCCGCTCGGATATAGATCAAAGAGCATTAGAACTAAGCCGCGAAGTCAATCAGACAGAGCTCGGTTATGCAGATCAAGATTTTGTACTAGCCCCTGTTATTAATATAGCCCATTACTTAGATCAAGATAAAACTGAGACCGTAGGTGTCGCTTTTGGCTTTTTACCTATTGGTGCTGGCATCGTCTTATATACAACTCGAGAATATTTTGAATCCTTGCAACTAGCTCTATCATTAGAGTATTTTGCATTTAATGATAGTGATTTGATAAAACAAGAAGGATACCAGCTCAAAAATGCCGCCTATCCATCGCTGCGCTTTATCTTTGAATATAAACTTTGAAAATTAGCTTCACTAATAAGTTTTCCATTTTTGCAGTTCTAATGCTGCCTCTTCAATTTGCTTCTTTTGGGAGCTTAAAGATGTCCCGCCATAGCTTAACTTTTTCTCAACGCTCGCCTCGAGATCAATGGACTGCTTATAAAACTCTTCATTAGCAAAATGAGGGCTGATTGCTTTTCTATCTGCTAAAGATGCCTCTTCTAGAGAAAGATCCTTTTCAACACAAAGTCGAACTAATCGACCAACTAAATGATGAGCTTCTCTAAAAGGGATCGCCTTTTTTTGGACAAGGGCATCTGCTAAATCTGTAGCATTGGCATAGCCTTTTTCTAGAGCCTGCCTCATTCTCTTGCTCTTAAAATCAATACCCGCTATCATTTTTGCCATCGCCTCTAAGCAAAGAGAAGTTTGCTTATAACTATCCAAGAGAGGGAATCTATCCTCTTGTAGATCACGATTATAACACATCGGCAAGCCTTTTAGGTTTGTCAAAATATTCTGTAAGTTTGCTTGAACACGCCCTGTCTTGCCCCGCACTAGCTCGGCAAGATCTGGATTCTTTTTTTGAGGCATAATGCTTGATCCAGTTGTAAGATTATCTGCTAAAACTAAAAACGAAAATTCCTGAGAATTCCAAAGAATAATTTCTTCTGCTAAACGAGAGGCATGACTCATTATAACTGCTGTAGTAGAAACAAAATCTAAAATATGATCACGACTAGAAACGGCATCCATAGAATTAGAATAAATACTAGCAAAGCCCAACTCATTGGCAAGAAAGTCCCTATCAACTTTATAATTTAAACCTGCGAGAGCACCACTCCCAAGTGGAAGTCTTGAGGCTCTCTTAGCTGTTTCTTTCAAGCGCTCCATATCTCTGGAGAATGCCCAAAAATAAGCGAGGAGGTGATGGCTTAAACGAATGGGCTGAGCCACTTGTAAATGAGTATAACCTGGTAAAAGAGTGTTTAGATGAGACTGCGCTTGCTTATACAAAGCCTCACATAAAGCAAGGATTAGAGCAGCCAATAACTTAGATCGTGAAATTACATAAAGGTGAGTATCCAAAGCAATTTGATCATTACGAGAACGTGCAGTATGCAAACGACGTCCAGTATCACCACAAATTTCAATCAAAGCCATTTCTATATGAGTGTGAATGTCTTCTAGTTTTGGATCAAATTTAAATTTCCCTCTTTCTATTTGCGAACGAATTTTTTCTAAGCCCACTTCAATTTGCTTAAGTTCATCTGCATTTAGTACATTGATCTTATAAAGCATGCGCGCGTGGGCTAAGGAGCCACGAATATCTTCTTGATACAGTTCCTGATCTAATGAGATAGATTCTGATAAAGTGACAGCAAAATCATCTAGACTATTTTGGGAACGTCCCCACCCAAAGACGATAATCATTTTTATCTTTTAATTTGTTTTCTGACTTTTCTGCTGGTTTTATATCTTGTTTTTTTTTACTCATTTTTTGTATTTTTACTCATGTTTTGTAATTAAAGCTATCGCTTCTATATTCTTAACTAGCAAAGCTACTGTCCACTCATAATATCAAAAACTAAAAGCAAATCCGAATTTTTATCTTGCAAAATAAGTTTATACTTAAAGACTAGCTTAGTCACCATTAAAGTATTTCATAAATGCATCCCAAATATTGTCCAAGATTTAGAACTTGGCGATATCTTAGCTATCGCCAAGTTAAACTAAAACGATGAGCATCACTAAATTTATCCCACTAAACATTGCCATCCTTACAATTTCTGATACGCGAAAATACGAGAACGACCATTCAGGCCAAAGCCTAGCTTCTCTGGCGATAAAGGCGGGGCATCTTATACTAGAAAGGTTTATTGTAAAAGATGAGATTAAAGCGATTCAAAATAAAATAAGTGAATGGGTGGCTAATCCTAAAATTCAGATTATACTAAGTACTGGAGGCACGGGCCTTGCCCCCAGAGATATTACCATAGAAGCCTTAGCCCCATTTTGGAAAAAAGAAATTCCCGGCTTTGGTGAACTCTTTAGAATGCTAAGCTATGAGAGCATAGGAAGCGCAACAATACAATCGCGGGCTTCGGCTGGCATTACAGATAATAATACCTTAATCTTTGCCCTCCCTGGTTCAACAGGAGCTTGTAAGGATGCATGGAATAAAATTTTAGAAACGCAATTAGACAATCGTACAAAACCTTGCAACTTTATAAAAGTTGTGGACCATATGAAGCAAGATTAACTTCGCTATCTTCTGTTTCATACTTTTTAAAATTTTCTATAAACATTCCTGAGAGCTTCCTGGCCACTTTTTCATAATCATCACGATTACTCCAAGCATTCCATGGCAAAAGTAAATCCGAATTGATAGCACCATTAGAGTTATCCGCCACTCGTGCTGGTATATTTAGGTTAAGTACTGGATGCTTAATATAGTCATCATGAACAAAGACATTATTGAAAATACCATCGATAATAGAGCGGGTAAATTTTATTTTCATTCTCTGTCCGATGCCATAAGCTCCACCACTCCAACCTGTATTTACAAGATAAATCTTTGTTTTATACTTCTCTATCTTTTTCTCAAATAACTTAGCATAATAATTAGGATGCAATGGCATAAAGGTAACTCCAAAGCATGCCGAAAAGGTCGCTTCTGGTTCAACAATTCCTCGCTCTGTTCCAGCAATTTTAGCAGTATAACCAGAAACAAAGTGATACATAGCCTGTTTTGAACTCAAAAAAGAAATAGGTGGTAAAACTCCAAAGGCATCACAAGTCAAAAAGATTATATTCTCTGGGTGTCCTCCCCTACTAGCTAAGACACGATTTTCTATATGTTCCATCGGATAACTAACACGTGTATTATCCGTTTTCTCATTCGAAGTATAATCAACAGTCCCATCAGCTGCAATAACGACATTTTCTAAAAGGGCATTGCGACGAATTGCATTATAAATTAAAGGCTCATCATCTTTATCCAGATTAATGACTTTAGCATAACATCCTCCCTCTATATTACCAATCCCTTCATCACTCCAAGCATGCTCGTCATCTCCAATCAAAGAGCGATTTGATGATGCAGAAAGAGTTGTCTTCCCCGTGCCAGACAAACCAAAGAATAAAGCAGTATCATTCTTTTCATTACCGATGTTAGCAGAGCAATGCATGGTTAGAATGCCTTCTAGAGGTTTAAAATAGTTCATCATAGAAAAAATACCCTTTTTTATTTCACCGGTGTATTCTGTACCTCCGATTATAATCATCTTTTTTTCCATATGGAATATTACAAAGACTTCTGAATTCAAACCATGCTTCTGCCAATTCTCATTCTTTAACCCAGAAGCATTATATATAGTAAATTCAGGCGAGAAATTTTCCACTTCATTAACACTAGGAGAAATAAACATATTAGTACAAAAGTGATGTTGCCACACTTCCTCTGAAATCACGCGAAGGCTTTCTCTTGTGTTAGAAAAAGAGCCCGCAAATCCATCGAAAACATAAAGCGACTTACCCGATAAATACTCTAAAACTTTCTCATACAATTCATCAAAAACAGCCTCGGAACATGGATTATTACCTTCCATCCAATTAATATTATCTTGACTAGACACTTCTTTCACAAAGAATTTATCTTTAGGAGATCGACCAGTAAACACTCCAGTGTCAACAGCCATAGCTCCTTGGGAACTTAGCATCATCTTATCATTCTTTTTTTCATGAACCAAAATCTCTTCATAACTCAAATTGTGATAAAGATTAGTAATATTAGAAATACCAGAAAGACTATGCATAATCCCTGTATCTACTTTAAGTGTTAAAGATTCCATGCTGACAACAGTCTTGATAAACGATCCATTGTCAATAAAAAAATAATGACAAAATCATGCTTCATAAAAATAATGACATTCTATTAACAAAATATGATCGAAAAACTGTATGCCGTAGAACCACTTCTTTTCCCCATTTTATTGAGATGCCTAGTTGCCACCCTATGTGGCGTCATGATTGGGATGGAAAGGGCATATAAAGCTAAACCAGCTGGTATTAGAACTCATATGCTAATAAGCCTAGGCTCATGTCTCTTTATGGGAGTGTCCCTGTTAATTGGCTCAGAAGCCCGTAAGCTCGGCTATGTTAACGCAGACCCTGCGCGTATAGCAGCACAAGTAGTTGCTGGAATTGGTTTTATTGGAGCAGGGACAATCATAAGAAACAAGGGGCTGGTTCGTGGTATGACCAGTGCTGCAGCTATTTGGTGTATGGCGGCTATTGGCTTAGCTGCTGGGGCTGGGATGCTAATTACAGCCTTTAGTTGTAGTTTTGGCATAGTCATCATCCTTCGTGTCTACGATTACATAGAAGATAAAATTCGTATTGAACGCTTTCGTATTAAATCCATCGATGTCGTCGTAAAGAAAGAAGCCCTTATTCCAGATATTAGAAATACATTACGTAATATGGATATTACTCTTTCACACGAACGCGTTAATCACATCTTAAATGAGGTACACTACCAAGCAACTATGCTAATCTATGGTAATATTGAAGATGAAATAGAAAAAGAAATTAAAAAGATCAAAGGGGCTAAATACATTGTTATTCTAACTCCTGGTGATGCTTGGGAAGGCTAAACTTAAATATACATAGAATCAATCAACTCTGCATAAGTATCTGCAATAGGAATTCGCTTCAATTTGAATGTGGCTGTCATTTCAACTCCAACTTCAAAAGCCTTAGGCAAGAGACGACAATCCGTTATCCTTTCAAATGCTTTAAAACCACTCTGCTCGTTAACAGCTAACTTAATCTCTTGTAAAACTCTCTCACGAGCTTCTAGGCTAGCAGCAATTTCTTGATAAGTAGAACCATATTCAGCAAGTCCTTCAAGACTTGGCACTACAAGACAACTAAGTTGTTTCCTATCCTGACCCGTAACCATACAATGCTCAACTGTATTCAATTGCAGTATTTGCATCTCTAGAGGATTTGGCTCAACGTTATCTCCACCCAAAAGAACAATGGTTTCCTTAGAGCGCCCGACTATTTTAATCATATTATTATAGGTAATAATAGCTAAATCACCAGTACTAAGCCAGCCATCTTTTAAGACTTTCTTTGTAGACTCTTCATCTTTATAATAACCTTGCATTATTTGTGGACCCTTAACTTGTATTTCGCCTTTACGCCCTCTCTCTTTGGGATAAACAATGTCACCAGTCTCAATATCCACCAAACGCAACTCCGTCTCTGGCCAAAGGGGACCAACAGTACCTATTACTATCTTTGACGGCAAACGCACTGATAGTACAGAAGTTGTTTCAGTCATTCCATAGCCCTCTAGAACTCCTATCCCAATATCATTAAAGAAAATATCTACGTGCGGTGGTAGCGCTCCTCCACCAGAAACTGTATAGCGCAAGGCACCTCCAGTGGCAGCACGTATCTTACGTAAGACAATAAAATCTAAAAGCAGATATGGAAGCAAAAAAATGGCGGCAGAGCTTAAATAAAATGGGAACTGGAGCAAAGACAAAAGCGGATTGTCCCCCACAATATCTAATTTAGAAAAAGTTAAGAAGCGGATAGCCGACTTAAAATGCTTAGCACAAAAATATGCCGCATAGAAAAGACCTTTACGAACAGCAGGGGCATTTTCAATTTTCTTTTCTATCCCAAGATAAACTTTTTCCCAAAGACGCGGGGCAGCAGCCATAAATGTAGGCCTAGCAATTTGCATATCCTGCTTAATATTACGTATATCCGTATAGTAAGTACTAGCCCCTTTAGACATTGTTACCATTTCATACTGTCTTTCAAAAACATGCCAAATCGGTAGTATTGAAAGCATCCTATCCTTTGAAGTAAAATCAATAGGTATATTTCTAATCTCTGACATAATATTTGCATGGTTCAGCATCACTCCCTTGGGAGTCCCTGTGGTTCCAGAAGTATAAATAATTGTGAATAAATCCTCTGGCTTTAGTTGAGCCATAGTTTCCTCAGCACGGGTGTCTCCTTTGGCTCGCAGAGCCTTCCCCTGTTCTAGTACATCATTAAGTGAGTGAATGTCTTTTGCTTTATTAGCACCCTTGATTTCTTCTATAACAATAATATTATTAATATACTTGAATTCACCTTTATTTGCTGTAATTTGTTCTAGAATATTTGTATTTTCTACAAATACAAATGGACATTGGGCATGATTAAGTATATATTTCAGCTCTTGAAAGGTTATATCAGTACCACGCGGCACATTGACACCAGCACAAATCTGAATGGCATACTCCGTTAGCATCCATTCAACGCGATTATCAGCCAAAACAGCTACATGAGATCGTGGTTTAAGCCCTAGTTCTATTAGACCAGTCGCTAAGCAAAGCCCCTGCTCGTAGAGTTCCTTATAGCTTATCGCACTAAAGCCATCTTTTTTACGGCTAAAGAAAGCTGGCTTATCGCTATATGCCTTACTCGTGAATTCAAAAAATTTCGCTAAGTTTTTTACTTGATGTATATCATTCATATTATTAACTCCCAACCAATATTAGAATTCAAACTCTAAGTTAAGGGAAAAAATGTCAAGTTTTTTTGAAAAATATACGCAAAGAAAAAAGAAATTAGCTTCTGTGCTATGTCTTGGTCTTGATCCAGATCCAAAGCAAATTCCAGATTTTTATCATCGTACCAATAATAATATTGCTCAGGTCTGCCAAAACTTCATAAAAGATATTATAATAGCAACGCGTGAATATACTATCGCCTACAAAATAAACTGTGCTTTTTTTGAGGCTATGGGCCTAGAAGGAATGCAGCTCTTTAGTGAAATAATTAAAATTGTTCGTCTCAATGCACCAGGGGCCCTTTGCATAGTCGATGCAAAACGAGGCGATGTACCCCACAGTGCGGCAGCATACGCCAAGGCCTACTTTCAAAGCTTTGCTTGTGATGCAGTAACGGTAAATCCCTATTTAGGCTTGGATTGCCTAGCACCATTTTGGGAATATCCACAGCATGCTTCTATGGTCCTCTGTCGCACCTCAAATCACGGTGCCTCCCAATTTCAGAATATTGGTGATCCTCCACTCTATCTCCAAATTGCAGATGCTATTAACAAAGAAAATCAAATCAGAAAAAATCTTTGGCTGGTAGTTGGAGCAACAAATAATCCCGAAATCTTAAAGCAGATTAAAACCACAGCTCCCCTCACTCCATTTCTAGTGCCGGGAGTAGGTAAGCAAGGTGGAGATTTGGAGCAATGTTTAGAACTTTTGGGAACTGATGTCCTTATTAATGTTGGGCGTACTATCCTTTATTGCACAAACAAGGGTGAGGATATAGTTCCGATGGCACAGGAAATCTGCGAGCAAATTGTCTTGCAGATGAGAAAGTTTATCTAGTTAATATGAATTTATTCATAATTTATGACTATAATTAAACTTGGAATTTTTTAAATAAATACAAGCGATAAAGCAAACTATAAATAAAAAATAATATCACAGTAATTCTGAGAAAACTTACCAACCAATCCATAAATAAGCTAGTCTTAGGGACAAAGCCTAAATTCCAATAATAAATTGCAAGCACTAGTGCTACTATAATAACACTAAGACTAACAATAAGCTTTAGTTGCTTAGAAAGATGATTATCAAAGTTATTAGCAGATTTATTGGGTTTTAGTTGACTTAGCAAATATAAAACAATAACAATGATTGTGGGTAAGAAAATAATATCGCTAAGCATTTGCACTATTCTATAGCCATAAAATGAATAAGAAAAAAAAGAAAAGCTTTGCTTAAGTTGAGGTATCACTTCTAAAAACCAACCCCATTGATGCGTAAAGGAATCCCAAAAAACATGAGTACTGGCACCAAGAATAATGGCAATAGAAATCACAGATATGTTAGAAAAGCTATACTGTATTTTTTCATTACGATACTTAAACAAGCGAGATCTAAAGTAGAGAGGACACATATCGATTGCAAAAAATTTTCCTAGTTTATCAAAATACAAATATAAAAGAAGTCCCACTGGAAAAGAAAAAGCCACTATACCTAGCAAAGAATGTGAAAAAAAATAAACATGATGGCTAATAAAAACGATGGCCATATCGGGTACGATAGCACCAATAATTAAGCCTATGAAAGATAATCTTTTACAAAAAGGATAGAGAGGAAAGATCGCTATTATATGTGTTATTGTAAACGGCATATCAATAAGATAAGTCTAATAGGAAATGAGTTCTTCTATTTTTTCTCTGTCACGGAATATACTATCCTTTCTCGGTATGCGACCTCGACCATTTTCTATAATCTCTGCCAATCCCAAAGCAAAACTTGTATAGATTGATTTTTCATTTGATTTTAAGTCCAAAGCCTTATCTGAGCTCACGGCATGTATCCATTCAGAAAGAGCAAAACTATGATAAATAATATCGCATAAATAAAGACGAGAGGCCTGTATTTCTTCCTTACTCTCCTTTGTAATACTTTTGAGCAAGCTCCTTTCTTTTTGAAATATTTCAAGTGCATAACTCAGCTCAGGCTTGTTTTTGGCATCTTTACAATTTTCATCTAAACGATTAAAATAAGCCTCTTGAATTCTAGGTCGGGCAAAGGCCTTTAAAGCATGGTCAGTCATAAGCTGGTGGTTGCCCTCCCACGTTTCATTGATAATAGCGTCATTATGTAAGCGAGGTAAACAAGTAAAATCATTAAGAATACCATTCCCGCCATGAAGTAGCATAGCTTCATGCGTTATCCATGTAGTATGCACGGTACAAGAATATTTCAACAAAGGGATCAATAATGAGGAAAGTCTATTGTTGGTCTCATATAAAGCAATATTTTCAAAAACACACCAAAGCATAGAAGAATGTAAAATTTGCATTTCTGCGAGTATCCTTTGAACAGAAAAGAAAGCCCCTATTTTTCTCCCGTAGGCAGTACGCTGTCTTGTATAGGCCCGAGCTTCCATAAAAGCACGGCGACTAAAAGCAATAGACGATAGACTGACATGCAAACGTGAAATTTGAATAACATGTTTAATAAGATGAACTAAACCATGGCCTGGACGCTCCCCTAAAAGCTCTGCTTCTACATTTTCATATATTACCTCTACTGTTAGCTTTCCTTTTGTTCCTATAATATCTTTTTTACGTACAATATGGCAGCCATTTATCTCTCCATCATCTTTAAGTCGCGAAACAAGAAAGAGACCAATCGTATTACTTCCCTCAATACGTGCTGTTGTCACCCAAAGATCTCCTGGATTAGAACAGAACCACTTTTCACCATTCAATAACCATTTCCCATTATCTAAATTATGAGCAACAGTCCTATTTGTAGCTACATTACTACCGCCCACTCTTTCTGTTACATATTGCCCTACCATAAAATGAGACTTACTCTTTGGATCAGCAACTAGCCCAATATATTTTTTCTTCTGAGCAGGAGTGCCTAATGCCTGAAGTACTCGCAACATACCATCCGCCATAGCAAGAGGACAAGTTACTCCTCCTTCGCCGTTTGTACTCGCCAAATATGCCAAGGCCATTCGATGACATTCTGTAAATTTATAGCTCCATTCTGGATGAAAATCAAGGTTTAATATACCATATTCATAATTAATGCGACGAACTTCTCTCTGCTCCATACAATATTCAATTTTATCAATACGCTTGCCTAAGCGATCAAATCTCTTGATTTCTCCCCACTTCCCGTCTTTATGGGATGCAGAAACTAAGTCATCCAAAAGACCTCCCGCCAATTTTCCATATTTATGAAGATTTGCTTTTAGAGCAGAACTATGCTCTTTTGTATAAGAACTTGTATGTTTCTCTATGATTTTCTGTAAGAGACGGTCTTCTTCATAGAAGTTTTGACCATGAACGCCTGTATATCCCGTGAGGTCAAAAGGGGCTAGACCTGGGTTTGTGGTACTTGCGGGCGTTGCTGAAACAGTATGCCTTTTCAAGTGCTTCTCGTTTTAATATTAAATTTTAATCTCTAAAATCTGAGTAGATGTGGGTTTACTTTGTCAAAATTCTCTGTTCAACCTAACACTTTAATAAATATAAATTTCATAATAAAATCCATATCGATCGCAGTATCTGTCCTTTAATAAGGAGGTAATCCAGCCGCACGTTCCCGTACGGCTACCTTGTTACGACTTCACCCCCCTCACCGGTCTCACCTTAACGACTTGCCTCTTTGCAGTTAGCTCAGTCTCTTCGGGTGCTACCAACTCGGGTGGTGTGACGGGCGGTGTGTACAAGGCCCGAGAACGTATTCAC
>JABAAI010000021.1 GCA_014238825.1 Leptospirales bacterium | reverse complement strand
CCAGTTCAGCGGCGATACTGGCTGGTTTTGGGAATATCAAAGTGCACATGCTAGCCCGTAACGAGGCAAAGGCACAAGAAGGTATTGAAGCAGCAGTAGTCTCAATAAGATCTGATATTATAAAATCAAGAATGTACGCTGGTTCCTATGATAAAAATATTGCAACCGCTGTTGCAGAAAGTGACTGGGTTTTCGAGTGCGTTGCGGAAAATTACTCCACTAAGGAAGAAATTAATAAAAAGATAGCAGCTACAATTAGACCTGGAACACTTATTTCTACTATCAGCTCTGGACTTTCCATTGCCCGTCTCTCGTCTTCTTTTAACGAAGATGGACAAAAACATTATTACGGGACCCATTTCTTTAATCCACCTTACAAATTAAACCTCTGTGAGCTGGTAACTCACCCGGGCAATGATAAAAATTATACAAAAGAATTAGCTAAGTATCTAGAGCATACTCTACGGCGTCATGTAATAATTACTAACGATACTCCCGCCTTTGCTGGCAATAGAATTGGCTTTCAATTAATGAATGAAGCCGCCCAATTAGCAGAAAAATATCAGGATAAGGGCGGGATTTATCTTTTAGACAGCCTCCTTAGTGGCTATACTGGTCGTGCAATGAACCCCTTAGCTACCGTAGACTTAGTTGGTTTGGATGTACATAAAGCCATAGTGGATAATATCTATGAAAATAGCGATGACTCTAGCGAATTAAAAGAAACCTTCATAATGCCAAATTACATGAATCACCTCATTACAAACGGCTCATTGGGTATGAAAACAAAGAAAGGTCTCTATCATATAAAAAAGAACGAAACTGGTAAAATAATTGAGGTCTACAATACTAAGCTTGGGAAATACGAAGCATTACCCAATATTTCAATCCCATTTAAAAAAGAAGCCGTTGAATTGATTCGAAACTCTGATTATCAAGCTTGTGTAAATCTAATAATGGAAGCAAAAGGTCTAGAGGCTGATATACTTCGTCATTTTATTGCTCGCTATATATCTTATAGTTTTTCCATAATCCCTCAGGTTACCGATAAGAATGGCATAGATGGGGCAATGGGATTTGGTTTTAACTGGCTCCCTCCATCAACTTGGGTAGATTTACTAGGTGGTGTAACCAAAAGTTGTCGTTTTATTGAAGCTCATAAAATGCCAGTGCCTAATTACCTTGCTAAACTAAAGCTCAAGCCAGAAGAAAAACTATATCAGCTTCAAAAAAGCTTGGATTATCGATTACTGTTTAAGGCAAACTAAGACTAAAATAAGGTTATAAATTAAAGCAAAACTTTTTAAGATGATTATCCCTAAGCAAAAAAAACTTGACGACCAGCAGCTTAAGAGTCTGAAAAAAGTTCTCGCTGATTTTAATTGTGACATTCAAGCAGTTGGCGGGACAACACGTACTATTTATGCGATACTAGGAGACGAGCGACAAGAGCTAATGCTCAACAGAATAGAAGGCTTAGATTTCATAGCACGTATCGATACAATTCAGTCGCCTTACAAATTAATGGACAGAAAGTCAGAACTAGCAATGCACAAAATCAAAGCTGGCTCCATTAACTTTGGTGATGACTTGATATTCATCGCTGGTCAATGCACTATCGATATAGACAATCCTCAGTATTTTATAGAAACAGCTCATGCAGTAAAAGAAGCAGGGGCACATGCGATACGAGGCGGGGTTTGGAAACCAAGAACAAGCCCCTATAGCTATCAAGGAGAGTCCAAATCAATAGATATTTTATTGAGAGCTAGAGAAGAAACCGGCCTCCCCGTTAATACAGAAGTTATGGAATACAGACACGTTGAGATCGCCGTTAAAAATAAGATAGATTCCCTCCAAATAGGTACACGCAATGCACTCAACTATTCATTACTAACAAAAATTGGAAAACTCACCGCAGATACACAAACATTAATTCTACTCAAGCGATCGATGCACATGGGCAGTATTGCTGAATTTTTATGTGCTGCTGAGTACATTGTTTCTAATGGTAATCCTAATGTCTTACTTTGCCCTCGAGGAACATTACCCGCTATAGAAGGCTATCGAAATTATCCCGATGAATGCATAACCCCACTGCTTAAACAAAAGACTTGGGCACCAATTGTTGTCGACCCCTCGCATTCAGTAGGGAAAGCGATCTATACCCCTCATGCTGCCCTCGCTGCGGTGGCTTATGGAGCAGACGGAATAGTTATAGAAACTCATGTAAAGCCACTCAATGGAATTGGCGATGACCCTAAGCAAGCTATCACACCCGATGTACTTACAAAACTCATCCCTGACGCAAAGGCTCTCTTTACTCGCCGTAAAGCCTACGAATCATATCTAGCGGACAGTAATCCTAGTTAATACTGTGTCTTCTAGCCTTGGAACTCTCTTTCGTATTCATAGCTTTGGCGAGTCGCATGGAACAGCAATTGGAGTAATAATAGATGGCTGCCCTGCTGGAATATTGTTAGATGAAGAAAATATAACAAAACAATTGCAAAGACGACGCCCCGGCCAAAGTCCACTTACTAGTCAAAGAAAAGAAAAAGATGGATTTGAAATTCTTAGTGGCTTGCATAAAGGCAAGACCCTAGGTAGCCCCATCGCGATTATTGTTCGCAATACAGATATCCGCTCCGAAGATTATGCAACCTGGGGGGATATTTATCGTCCCTCTCATGCAGATTATACTTATCATAGTAAATATAACTTTCGTACACCTATAGGTGGTGGCAGAGCTTCCGTAAGAGAAAGTGTCGCGCGTGTAATTGCTGGTGCCCTAGCCTCTCAAATATTAAAAGAGGAGTTAAACATAATCACCGTGGCTTGGGTAGATGCCGTTGGGAAAGTAGAGGCAAAGCTATTTGATAAAGAACCGATGAAACTACCTAAAACGATAGAAGAAGTAGAAAAATCAATAGTAAGATGTCCCGATGAGAAAACAGCAGCTAAGATGATAGAAGTTATTGAAAAGACTCGCAAAGATGGTGATTCAATCGGTGGCGTTTTAGGATTGGTAGCATGGAATGTACCACCCGGTCTAGGAGAACCAGTATTTTCTAAATTAGAAGCCGAGTTAGGGCGTGCTTTTTTGAGCATCCCTGCTTGCAAGGGTTTTGAATCTGGCAGTGGTTTTAATGGCACTCTCATGAATGGTAGTGAGCATAACGACATATTTTATAATACTAACGATGAAAACAGCAAGCTAAATCAAGAGCAAGATAAGACTGAACAAGTGCCAGAGCTAAAAACACATACAAATTATTCCGGTGGAATTCAAGGTGGAATTACAAACGGCATGCCACTTCTAGTACGAACGGCTTTTAAAGCTACGGCGACTATTTTTCATCCTCAAAAAAGTGTGAATGAATCTGGAGAAGAAGTGACACTAAAAGCTAAGGGCAGACATGACCCCTGTGTTCTCCCTAGAGCGGTACCAATCGTCGAGGCAATGGCAAACCTTGTTTTATTAGATGCGTATCTCCAACAAAGAGCACGAAACCCCGAATGGTGGCTACGCTGGAGAAGATAGCACTGCCATAATAATAGCTTTAAATTTTTCTGCTACAAGCGAGGCCCCGCCAACAAGAAAACCATCGACGTCTCGAATAAGAGCTAAGTCGGCCGCATTTTCTTCTTTCACACTACCGCCGTAAAGAATTTGTATCTTTGTTGCCGTTTCGTGATCATATAAATCACTAAGCACACTCCGGATATAAGCATGCACTTCTTGAACTTCAGAACTAGTAGCGGCCTTAGCGGTACCTATAGCCCAAAGAGGCTCATAGGCTATAAGACATTTGATAGCTTCTTCTTTACTAATCCCTAGAAAACATTCTAAGATTTGTTTATTAATAATATCATTTACTTTACCCATTTCCCTTTGCTCTATGCTTTCACCGACACAGATAATAGCTTTAATATTATTACTTAAAGCAGCTTTGATCTTTTTATTTACAGAACTATTATTTTCATGAAAGTATTCTCGTTGCTCTGAATGACCAAGGATAACATAAGCCACTCCTAAGTCCGCCAACATATCTGCAGAAACTTTGCCTGTCCGTGCACTTTGTTCCTCCCAATGAAGGTCTTGGGCACCTAAACGAATCGAGCTGTCAGCCGGTGATAAAATAGTTTTAACTCGTTCCAAAGAAACATAGGGAGGGCAAATTACAACTTCACATGCTTGACTATCATTAGTGACTTGGCTTAGCTTTGGTGAAAGAGTTGAGACTAATGATTTGCTCAGCATCTCAGCTTGAGACGGAGTATGAAACATTTTCCAGTTAGCTACAACTATCATAATAAAAATAATTCAAATAATAAATAATTGGTAAAGACTTTTTTATTATAAAACATATAAAATATATACATTATGTCGCTTATCGCTAATATTAATTAAACTTTTTAATAAATACAAAATATTTTTTATATTTATTAAAAAACATTTCTAAAAAGTATAGACAATAAACAAAGCTTATAAAGTGTCGTAGTTTGGTGTCCGACTTCTTTAAGAAAGTATAACTTGAATTATTGATTTACTGTTTTAGATTAAGGAACTATGATTACCAAAAAATTAAAATGTATTATCTAGAACTTGAATCTAAACTAGATAAAGTTAATATAGGAGAATAAATTATGTCAAAAGAAAAATTTGATAGGTCAAAGACTCACGTAAATGTGGGTACTATTGGTCATGTTGACCATGGCAAAACTACTCTTACAGCTGCAATTACAACGATTCTCTCAAAGACAAAAGGGGGAACTAATAAAGCCGTAAAGTATGAAGACATAGATAACGCACCTGAAGAACGTGCAAGAGGGATTACAATCGCTACTTCACATCAAGAATATGAAACAGACACGCGTCATTATGCTCATGTCGATTGTCCGGGTCACGCAGATTATGTAAAAAATATGATTACTGGAGCAGCACAAATGGATGCTGCTATCTTAGTCGTATCTGCTGTTGATGGTGCGATGCCACAAACAAGAGAGCACATACTATTGGCTCGCCAAGTAGGCGTACCTCAAATTGTCATCTTTCTCAATAAGGTAGATACAATTAAAGAAGATGAGCGTGATGAGATGACTGAGCTTGTTGGAGAAGAAGTGAAGGACTTATTAACGAAGTATGGTTATCCCAGTGATTGTCCTATCGTAATTGGTTCAGCACTAAAGGCAATAGGTGGCGATACTTCTGATATTGGTGAAGGTGCTATCACGAAACTGATGCAAGCCTTGGATTCTCATATCCCTGATCCTGTACGAGTAGTAGATAAGCCTTTCCTAATGCCAGTAGAAGATGTGTTTTCTATTACTGGTCGTGGAACTGTCGCTACTGGAAGAGTAGAGCAAGGCAAGGTCAATGTCAATGATGAAGTTGAAGTTGTTGGTATTCGTGAAACGCAAAAAGTGGTTATTACTGGTGTCGAAATGTTTAGAAAACTTTTAGACTTTGGACAGGCAGGAGACAACGTGGGAGCGCTTTTGCGTGGTATTAAAAAAGATGAAATCCAGAGAGGTCAAGTATTGGCTAAACCGGGTAGCATCACTCCACATAAAAAGTTTAAGGCAGAGGTTTACGTCCTAACCAAAGAGGAAGGAGGACGACATACTCCGTTTTTTAATAAATATCGCCCTCAGTTTTACTTCAGAACAACTGACGTTACAGGCACAATCACATTAGCCAAAGGCACTGAGATGGTTATGCCTGGTGATAACACTTCTATGGAGATTGAACTTATTACCCCTATTGCCATGAGCAAAGGACTAAAGTTCGCTATCCGTGAAGGTGGTAAGACCGTAGGTTCTGGAGTTGTTGCAGAGATATTAGAATAATATTACTAAAGTTAAAGGTGATTAAATGACAGCAAAAATAAGAGTAAAACTAAAGTCCTTTGATCACCGTCTAATAGATCGCTCAGTAGCTGAGCTAGTCGCAGTGGCAAAGCGGACTGGGGCCACTATTTCTGGACCCATCCCTTTGCCAACGCGAATTGAGAAATTCACAGTTTTGCGTTCTGTACATGTTAATAAAAAGTCACGAGAACAATTTGAAGTTCGCACTCATAAGCGCCTCATCGATATTATGAATACCAACCCAGACACTGTTGATGCTCTAATGAAATTACAACTACCAGCTGGAGTAAATGTAGATATTAAGAGTTAAAAAAATGGCACGCGGATTATTAGCAAAAAAAATAGGAATGACTTCCCTTTTTGAAGAAGATGGGCGTTGTCTTCCCGTCACAATCCTTGAGGCTAAAAAGAATCAAGTAATTCAAATCAAAAACAAAACTAAAGACGGCTATGAAGCAGCCCAGATAGGCTTTCTACCCGTTCGCAAGAAATTATTAAATAAATCAGAAGTGTCCCGCCAAAAAGGCCTTGAGAAGCCATATAGCCTATTATGTGAATTTCGTGATTTTGGAGAATGTGAAGAAGGTCAAGAGCTTAGCGTCGATATCTTTGAAATTGGAAGTCATGTAACAGTTACTGGCACTTCAAAAGGAAAAGGCTTCCAAGGAGTGATGAAACGCTATAATTTTAGTGGTGGCCGTGCCACTCATGGTTCTCATTTCCATAGGTCCACTGGTTCTTTGAATGCTAGTGCATACCCCAGTCGTGTTTTTAAAGGTAAAAAAATGCCTGGCCGTATGGGAAACGATAGAAAAGCTATCCGTAACCTAGCTATAGTTGCTATCGATAAAGAAGAAGGGCTTCTCTTTATTAAAGGAAGTGTCCCTGGCTCACGTGAATCTTGCGTGAAAATAGAAATCATCCCAAAGAAAGGTACAAAATAATGGAAGTTAATTGTTTCGATATAGATGGTAATGCAAAAGCTAAAGTAAATTTACCAGATGATATTTTTGCAACTGATTATAACAAATCTCTTATCTCTCGCGTCATAGAAAGTGAGCGTTCCAATCGTCAACAGGGTACTCACAAAATAAAAAATAAAAGTGAGGTTTCTGGGGGTGGTAAAAAACCTTGGAAACAAAAAGGCACTGGTAATGCAAGACACGGTAGCTCACGTTCCCCTATATGGAAGGGTGGTGGTGTTGTCTTTGGACCAGTTGTCCGTGACCATAAAATAAATTTACCTAGAAAAATGCGCAAAGTAGGGATGAGAGCCATTCTCAGCAAGCGTGCTAAAGAGGGAGAGCTTTGCCTTTTAGATGGTCTTAAAATCGATGGCTACAGTACTAAAAAAATATATTCAATATTTAAAAACTTGGGTGTTTTGCCCAACTCTACTGTGGTTTTTATAGGTGCAGGTTTTAATGAGTATTGGCAAAAATCTTTTGCCAATATCCGTAATCTTGAGTTAATGCATGCTAAGCGCCTCAAAGCTCCCGAGCTCTATTTTTCTGGAAAGGTACTCATAGCAAAAGAGGCTTTAGCTCCTCTACTGGATATCTACAAAAAAGAGGTCTCTGTATGAATTTATATCAAGTCTTAATTGCGCCTATAGTTACTGAAAAAACAGAAGAAATTAAAAACGCCCTACCAGGAACGGAACGCTATAGTTTTTATGTCCATCGTGATGCAAACAAAGAATTAATCCGTAAAGCAATTAAAATGCTATACAAGGTAAGTGCTGTAAAAATAAATGTAATGACAATAAGAGGAAAATATAAACGCTTCCAGAGAGAAAGATACCGGAAACCATCATATAAAAAAGCAATTATTACTCTCTCACGTGGTGAGAACATAGAATTACTTAGTAAAGAGAAATAGAAAAGGAATTAAGATATAAAGCTATAATAAAAAGAAAATAGGATTTAATAAAATGACAATTAAGAAATTTAAACCAATTACGAGTACGCTCCGGTACAAGACTATTCGCGAAACTTATCATCTATCTCCTGGAGGCGTGCCACCAAAGCTTATCAGTAAAATGAATCAAAAAGCTGGTCGGAGCAGTTCTGGTAGAATCAGTGTATGGTGGCGCGGTGGTGGACATAAACGCCGTTATCGAGTAATTGATTGGAAGCGTAATAAAGAAGGTATTCACGGCTATGTAGATTCGTTTCATTATGATCCTAATCGTTCAGCAGACTTGGCCCTTATCCGTTATGTAGATGGTGATTATCGCTTTATTCTATCTCCAGATGGTTTGAAACGTGGAGACAAGATTGTAGCCGCCCAAGACGCCCCTATTCGCACAGGTAATTGCTTGCCACTAATGAAAATCCCTCCTGGTTCTGTAATTCATAATGTAGAGCTATCCCCGGGTCGAGGAGCTCAAATGATTCGCTCAGCTGGTTCCAGTGCAGTCCTCGCTGGTGAAGATGGGAAATATTCTATAATAAAGTTAGCTTCAGGGGAGACCCGTAAAGTAAATCATAATTGTCGTGCTACTATCGGCCAAGTTGGCAATAGAGAGCATAATTTAGTTGTTTTAGGCAAAGCTGGAACCAGTCGCTGGCTAGGAAGAAGACCCCATGTGAGGGGAGTAGTGATGAATCCGGTAGATCACCCCTTAGGTGGTGGTGAAGGTAAATCAGCAGGTGGTCGCCATCCTTGTACTCCTTGGGGTAAACCAACAAAGGGCTATAAAACACGCAAAAAAAATAAGGTTTCCAATAGGTTTATTATGCAAAGACGCATAAATAAGCGAATTGCTAACCGTTAATTAGAGTAATTTATAAATAATGTCACGATCACTAAAAAAAGGTCCCTACATAGCAGAGCATGTTTTGAATAAAATTACTAAAATGAATGAAAGTGGTGATAAAAAGCCCTTCAAAACTTGGTCTCGTCGTTCTACAATTTTTCCAGAAATGATTGGCCACACTTTGCTTGTTCATAATGGAAATAAGTTTATCCCTTTACACGTTAATGAAAATATGGTAGGTCATAAATTAGGTGAATTTGCACCTACTCGAATATATCGCGGACATACTACCTTGGATAAAAGAATAAAAAGATAAGCAATAGATAAATATGGAAGTAAAAGCTACAGCACGTTATATTATGATTAGCCCTCGTAAGGTTAATATTATTGCAAATTCAATCCGTGGCTATTCCTACCCAGAAGCCGTGGATAATCTGCGTCTACTATCTCACAAAGCGGCTCAGCTACTGCTTGTCCTCATCCGCTCTGCTCGTAGCAATGCAAATCAAATAGAAGAAGGTATCGTTGATGCAGATCTCTATATTAAAAAACTTTGTGTAGATAAGGGACCTGTACTAAAGCGTTTTCGTGCTCAAGCAAAGGGACGTGGAGCCAGTCGCCTACGCCGAACAAGTAACATTACCATATTTTTGAGCAAGTAAAGACTGGAGCATTACAATAAAAAGGAGCAATAACAAATATTTAAAATTATGGGACAAAAAGTAAATCCAATCGGCCTAAGGTTAGGCATCACTCGCTCTTGGGATTCTATCTGGTTCGCCCAAAAGGAATATAAGGCATACCTGCACGAAGACATCATGATCCGTAAACTTATTAATGATAGATTCAAGAGAGCCGGTATCGTTAAAATCATCATAGAGCGCTTCCTTGGCAAGCTGAGCGTCAGCATACATACTGTACGCCCTGGCATTGTTATTGGTCAAAAAGGTGTTAGGATTGAAGCTCTAAAAAATGATCTAAAGAAGAAAGTTGATACTAACTTACATATAGGAATTGTTGGAATTAAAAAGCCAGAGAGCATAGCTCAAGTCGTGGGAGATACTATCGCTCAACAATTAGAAAAGAGAGTGTTATTTAGAAGGGTTATGAAACAAGCTCTACGTGGAGCGATGCGAAGTGGCTTAAAAGGAGTTAAAATCAATATTGCTGGTCGTTTGAATGGCGCTGATATGGCACGCACAGAGCAATACAAAGATGGTAGGATCCCATTACACACCTTAAGAGCTAATATTGAATATGCAACTAGCCAGGCAGAAACAACTTATGGAATTATTGGAATTAAAGTTTGGGGCTATCATGGAGATATCTTACCTGGTAAAATTGAAAGCGAAGAGGAAAATTTTTTAATTCGCCCCAATCAGGAAAATCGTTAAAATAAATATTAAATAATTTTATGTTATCACCTAAAAAAGTAAAACATCGCAAAGAACATCGCGGTCGCATCAAGGGTTTGGCCCAGCGTGGCAATCAGGTCTCCTTTGGTGAGTTTGGCTTAAAGGCCTTAACTAGAGGTTATTTAACTGCTCGTCAAATTGAAGCTGCCCGTCGCACAATAACTAGGCAAGTTAAGCGGGGTGGTAAAATTTGGATTAGAGTGTTTCCAGACAGACCAGTTACAAAAAAGGCGGCAGAAACACGTATGGGAAGTGGTAAAGGTAATCCTGAGTTTTGGGTGGCAAGAACTCTGCCAGGTCGCGTTCTTTTTGAGATGAGTGGGGTCGAAGAGGCTACTGCTAAAAAAGCATTGGCTTCGGCAGGTTTTAAACTTCCCATCAAGACTACAGTTGTGAAAAAGGAGTTTATCTAAAATGGCTACCGCAATACCTGATATGTCTATAAAAGAACTTGATAGCTACTTAGATGAATCTCGAAGAGAGATTTTGAACCTCCGTTTTAACTATGCACTAGCCCGCTCGCTACAAAATCCTGCAAACGTACGTCATCGTAAAAAAATAGTTGCGCGCATCCTTACTGAGAAACGGAAAAGAGAATTGCTTGCCATTGCAAGTGATGATAATGCAAAGCTAAAAGGAAAAGATGATAAAAAAAAGATAGAAGTAAAAGTGAAACAAAAGGAGAAATCATAATAAAATGGAAAAAGAACGTAGTAAAAATATGAAATTCATACAGGGTCGCGTTGTCTCAGATAAAATGGATAAAACGCGTGTAGTACTAATAGAAAGTCGCAAGCGACATTCCCGTTTTAAGAAACTAATTCTACGCTCTCGTAAAGTTAAAATTCATGATGAGAAAAATACCAGTGCAATGGGTGATTTAATAAACGCAATAGAGACACGCCCTCTTTCAAAGGATAAGCACTATCGACTTTTCAAAATATTAGAGAAAGCTAAATGATACAAGAAGAAACTACATTAGATGTTGCTGATAATACCGGCGCACGCAAGGTGCAGTGCATCAAAGTTTTAGGAGGCTCGCGCCGTCGTTATGCTACTGTAGGTGATGTTATTATTGTTGCCGTTAAGAGTGCCAGTCCTGCATACGGACTAAAAGATATTATGGGTAAAAAAGTTCATGATAAGGCTGTGCAGAAAGCAGTTGTTGTTAGAACAAGAAAAGAAGTCCGTCGCTCAGATGGCTCCTATATCCGCTTTGATAATAATGCTTGTGCAATTATAGATGAAAAAATGAATCCAGTAGGTACGCGTATTTTTGGGCCAGTAGCTCGTGAGTTACGTGATAAAAAATTCATGAAAATTGTATCGCTCGCTCCAGAGGTCCTATAAATGAAAGTGAAACTCAAAAAAGCAGATGAAATCATCGTTATCGCTGGTAAAGAAAAAGGGAAACGTGGCAAGATCATGAGCATTGATCGTAACCGCAATCGTGTAGTAATACAGGGAGTTAATCTTGTTAAACGTTTTCAAAGAAAAACACAAGAGAATCCACAAGGAGAAAGTTTAGAATTGGAAATGCCACTTCATCTCTCTAATGTAGCTTACTACGATTCAAAAACAAAACAAGGCAAAAAATTAGGTTATGTTTTCAAAAAATCAGAAAAGGGAGAACTTACAAAAAAACGCGCTATTCGTGAAAACGGTAAATTACGTGAGCTATAGTTATGAGCCTCTTACAAAAAAAATATTATAAGACTCTCCGTCCGCAGCTCGCTAAAGATCTTTCGTTTAAAAATATTATGCTAGTCCCCCGACTTGAAAAAATAGTTCTTAATGTAGGTGTTGGCGCCGCTGTAGATAATCCAAAAACCTTAGTGCATTCACAAGAGGAACTAAGCATAATTACTGGACAACGGAGCGTTAAAACTTATGCTCGTAAATCCATTGCTGGATTTAAATTACGCGAAGGAGTAGCAATAGGTTGTATGGTCACTTTGCGCGGACAACGGATGTATGCTTTCCTAGAACGTTTAATTAGTATCGTAATTCCTCGGGTAAGAGATTTTAACGGGGTTAACCCCAAATCTTTTGATGGTAGGGGTAATTTTAATCTTTCTTTAAAAGAACAGATAGTTTTTCCAGAAATTGATGTAGATAAGGTTGACAGCTATCACGGTCTTAATATTACATTAGTTAGTAATGCAAAAAAGGATGAGCATGCTC
>JABAAI010000020.1 GCA_014238825.1 Leptospirales bacterium | reverse complement strand
TAATCCAAAAAACTCTCCTGCCCTGTCCTTGGGAGAAAAAAGTGATACAATCGTACGACTCATCGGTTGCAAACCACCTAAACCCATACCACATAGAGAAGCAAAAATTATAAACAGTGTGCTTAGAGAAGTGCTAGTTCCAAAAATAAAATTTATATAGAATAGAGTATCTTTAAGATAGAAAAGAAATATTGCTGATATAATCCAAAGTATTAAAATAATCTTAAAAATTCTTAGCGGGCTATATTTATCTTGCAAAAACCCAAATAAAAAAGCTCCGAGAGCTGCAAATATATTAACCAAAAAAAAGACTATTATCTCTTCATTACTACTCAGACCAATTTCCTGTTTCCCATAGATAAAAGTAAATGCAATAACAATATATAAGGCAGCCAATGCAAAAAACAATGCACTAAGAAAATATAATAGCTCCCGAAATTCTAACAAAGATTTGATATTTGAAACTATTTTTGTATAAGATTGGCGGATTGATGGTATTTTAGAAGTTTTTACTTTAGCGATATTTGGCTCATTTAAGAATATAAAGGTAGGTATCCCAGCAAGAAAGAAAAATAATGCCGTTAAAGGACCTATTAATCTCAAATTGTCATAGTTTGTAGCGATACTATCCCCGATCAACAAGCGTACAATCACCACCGAGAGCAGGCCTCCAAAATAACCAAAACCCCAAGCATATCCAGAAACTTTACCTTGCTCTTTTTTTGGAGCTAAAAAAGGAAGAAAGCTAGATATAAAGTTTTCTCCAGCTGAAAATAAAATATTAGAAAATATAATAATGATAAAAGCTAAGATAAAGTAATCTTGACTTTCAATAAACCAAAGAGAAGCCGTAAAAAAACAGCATCCCAAATAAGAAGCAAAAAGGAACTTTTTTTTACTAGCTGAAATATCAGTAATAGCTCCTAAAAGAGGAGACAAAATGGCAGTCAAAAGACATGAAATACCTAGAGCCAAAGCCCAAAGGCTGTTTCCCATAGAATATGGATTTTCAGAATATTCAGAGCTAGGAACAATGATATTTGTAAATACAGGAGCAAAAATAGCCGTTATGATTACTGTAGTATAAGAAGAATTTGCAAAATCAAACATACACCAAGAAAATATCTCTAAACGAGACTTTTTCTTGATAGTACCAGCTTCTGAATCAGACATACAGCTAAGCTATTAAAATTTAAATACGATTCAATTTTGTTTTTCTTTATCGATCTTTTGAAAAGATTCAGGTTTCTTATCTACAAACTTAAGACGGATCAATCTATCCATTGCCTCTGTATAAATCTCATCACGAATATCAACCATGTCTCTACGAAACCTAGCAGTAATTCTTAAGTCATAAACTGGATGTAATTTTATAGGCAATAACAAAGGATTCTCTGACCAATTCATCCGTACATCTCCTATTTTAGGAGTGCTTACTTCCTCATTACGCCCTTTCTCAGTTTTCCCAAAAGGATTATACAAAGAATAGTTATCATAAGGATATTTTAGTTGGAAAATAAAAGCAGCGTTTGTTTTTGTTCTTTTTGCCATACGAATACTATTCAAATATAAACGAATACGTTCTCTGCGTAATTTGGGGATTACCCTTTTCTTCGTTGCAAGAAAAATATCAGCATCTCTGTTTTTCTCATCATAAACTGGTTTCTTAACAATTTCATTGTTTGCATTAGGTTGATTTACCTTTTTCTCTTTTGCATCCATTTTTTCTACTCCCTCTGTTCTTTTTACAAAGTCATCTTTAAAACTAATCGAATGTAATCGTCTATCTCTATCTCGTAAGTCTATGGACTGCTGCCGAACTCGTCTAGCAATTCCAAGATGTTGATAACCTTTCTTTAAGTTACTATATATTCTGTGTCTATTTTTTACCCAATTCACTTCTTTGGCATTATAAGAACGCATAACACCAGTAGCTACTCGCTCTTTTTTGAAAATCTTACGCTTATGGGAGCTAGCACTATAATCAAGCATAATTTCACTAGCTGTTCTATCATTTTCATCTTCTATGGCCTTTTTTGCTACAGCCTCTCTTAGCATTTCTTCGGCACGGTCTATATAGACCCTAGTTAAATCCGTTAGTATATGATCTATCATGGCTTGTGCGTTTAAAAAATGGGAGTAGGCAATAACGTAATTCCCCTCTGAATGTAAATTAAAAGCTTTTTCAGAGCTTTTGCGTGCTTTGACAAAGTTATCAACAAAATTTATTCTTTTCACTTCCTTTCCATCTATATTCACACCACCAGTATTTGTTCTCAATTCATCACAATCAGGATAAGGACTGCATGGGAAATTATAAACCATTGGCCTGATTTCAATTAAATACTTTATCAATTCAGTGCGCAAACGAGAAGATTTATTTATCACATTTTCAGCTACAAGACTTGCAGTGATCAGGTACAAGAAAGTACATAAAACAATTATGAAAATATTTCTAAACATTGTTTTCATACATTTATATGATAAAAATCTCAACCGACTTATATCATATCGGGCAAATTAGCTAAAAATATAATTGTCTACAAGGATTTTTTATTTTTATTTATTTTTTTTATTCGCAAATATTTTGAATCTAATTCTGATAGAGAGCTTGTACCACATAAATTCATACTAGCTCTAAAATCTTCTGCATAATTTAAAAACATATTTTTAACAGCTCGTAACCCACCTCCAACAGCAGCAATAACCACAGGACGACCAACTAGAACAGCTTTTGCTCCTAAAGAGAGGAATTTAAACGCATCTTGTCCTGACCGCACTCCACCATCAGCTAATACAATAATTTTAGAGCCAACAGCCTCTACAATCTCAGCTAAAACGCGAGCTGTTCCGGGCATATTATCTAAAACTCTGCCACCATGATTACTCACGACAATTGCATCTGCTCCAATTTCAATAGCCGCCATCGCATCCTCTACACTCATAATCCCCTTAAGTATGAATGGTAGTGGAGTTAATTCTCTAATTTCTTTTAGCTCTAATTGATTCCTAGCTACAGTAGCTTGCCTTTTTAATTGCATTGTCTTAAAAGAAATAGCGTCAATATCCATCCCTACAGCTACAGCACCTGCTTCACGAGCTAGTTGGAATCGATGTGCAATGGCTGTTTTTTCAGTACGTGGCTTACAAATTAAAATACCAAATCCATCCATATTGGAAAGCGCTTCTATAATTGTTAAATACGTATTAGGAGATGCCCCGTCTCCCAGAAAAGCGATTGTTCCACTTTCACGACATGATTTGAGCAAAATACTTGCAATTTCGTATTCACTTAGAGCAGAATTCATATTCGTAATCATTCCTGTCATTGGAGCCGCCATAATAGGGAAATCAAACCTCCGGCCAAATAGCTCAATACTCGAATCTACCTTGATATCATTTCTTATATAACGTGGCATAATTTGAATCTCTGCTATGGCTCGTGAATTATCGCGAAAGCTTTCCATATTACCTACTCCTCCCATCCCTGGAACGCCACTAGCACAATTCATTCCATCGCAAACCTTACAAACCCAGCAAACTTGATCAGAAAATTTTTGACGTGCTTCCAATTTAACATCCGGCCAATCAATGCCATAGCTTTCGTCTACCTCTAATTCTAAATAACTCATCGCCTTCTTAACGGCTAGTTCAGCAGTCAGCAAATTATGAGAATATGCAATAATATGGCCAACTTTATCAACATTGCTCGTAAGTTGTGGCATTATATCACCTTCTTTACGAGTAATATAAACACTATCAATACCATCACATTTAGTCATACTTTCCTCACCTCTAAGTTTTACTATCCTGCCAGGAGCACAGACAATACTCCTTTCAATAGCGATAGGTTTGCTGGAAAATGAATACTCCTCATCTAATCCTTCATCACTTAACTTAGGTTTCTTTCCTAATGAAATTTGAATGGCTGCTTTTAATAAGTTATTACCTGAATGTAAAGGATAAGTATGAGATGACATAAAACCACCAGAAAGCCGAGAAGCCACTTCTCCTATCTGAATACCTGTTGGAGTGATTTTCAAATCTCCCTTAGCAGCACCTGTATTTATATTTAAAGCATCAATAGCAGATTTCATTATTGCTTTAGCTTCAGCAATAACTTCCTTAGTTTGAGCCGAAGGCATATTATGACCCAATTCTATAAAGTAAGGCTCGCCCACAATTAGCCTATCCGCAATTCCTGTGAATATAACTTCCCCTTGAAAACACAAGGCATCAATTGAAAGCTCTGCTCCTATCATAAATTCTTCAAGTATCATTTCTCCTGTTGATGAGTATTTCTTAGTATGACGAAAAGCGGCATTGATATCCTGTCTTCGATTAATTTTTATCACACCTCTACTTCCCATATTCTCAGCTGGTTTAAGAACCAAAGGGAAATTAAGCTTATCCGCTTCTGCACGCAGCTCTTGCAAAGACCAGACCGAAGTAAAATCTGGTATGGGGATCTTATGCTTACGGAGTCGACGACGCATTAGAATTTTATTACTACATGCCTCTGCATCAGCAAAACGTATCCCAAGTAATCCCAAGGCACTAGCGATAGCGGCCACAGTGCGACTAGCATCGGTTGCTGCTGTAATTACACCATGTATAGATAGTTTTCGAGCTAATTTCCGAGATTCTCGTACACAACCTTCAATATCGCGAGTGCTAATTTGAACTTTTTTTATGGAGGCAAGTTGCATGCCCAATGCGTTATCAGACATATCAAAAACAATAGGTACCAACTCCATATCTATAGCTGTTTTTATGAGTGGAACCTGTAAAAGTCCGCCACCAATTATAATCAGATGTCGTTTCATCATTTGGTACTAGAATGGCAAACTTCGACAAACGCCTTTGTTCTATCATAAAGCTCCTGCTTTATCTGATCAATATTATTAACATCCCTGTCATATTCTTCATATGTGGCAATAATACTTTGATTCATGCTACCTACAATAACACCATCCAATAACTTTCTTAAACTGATAATTTGTTCAGGCTTATGAAAACCAAAACCAGCCAATATCGGCACATCAGAAAACTGTTTTAATTTATCTATATTGTCTGCTAAGCTATCTGGTATCCTATCACGCATTCCCGTGACGCCGAAACTACTAACATAGTATATCCAACCCTCTGCAACTGCACATATTTCTTTTAAGCGATATTGGCTAGTGTTCGGACTAATAACTAAAATTTGAGCAACCCCGTATTCTGGAGCAAGTTGCTGTAATATCTTTGATTCTGGCTGATCAAAAGGTAAATCTGGTATTACAAGCCCGCACACCCCTGTTCTTTGACATTCTTCTAAAAAAAATTTAAAATTATCTCTAACGCCATTCAAATACTGATTTGTTTTTTTGGGCGCGCCTCTAATTGATTTGAGTTCAAGAAAGCGAAAACCATTTATAATAGGATTAAGATAACTTAGGAAAATCAGAGGTGTCTTAGGCCGGGCAAGATGTATTCGATTACATAATGAGAAAACATCTTCTAGACAAAGTGTTTTTTCTTGATTCTGAACATTGCCCAACGCTCTGTCCATAGCTGATTGTATTATAGGGCCATCAGCTATCGGATCTGAAAAAGGAATACCCAGTTCTAATAGATCAGCACCTGCATCTATCATAGTAAGAGAAAAGTCCTCTGTTGCCGCCAGATTAGGATCAGCAATCGTAAGATAAGGCATATAGACTAAAGCATCTTTGCTAGTATTTGTGATATATCTTGCAAGCTTTTCCATGTTATGTGATAAAGTTATTACTTATGAATATTATAGTCGCAAAGGCGTGCTACTTCAGCTACATCTTTATCGCCCCTGCCAGAAACACAAATTAGAATAGTAGCTTTCTTGCCTATCTCCCGAGCCAGTTCTCGTGCATACGCAAAAGCATGAGCTGATTCCAAAGCAACGATAATACCATCATACTTAGCTACTTCTTGAAATGCTTCTAAAGCAAGTTCATCTGATATCCATTTATATTGAGCTCTGCCAGTGCTAGCTAAATAGGCATGCTCTGGACCAACACCAGGATAATCAAGACCTGCAGAAATACTATGGACTTCATTTATTTGTCCTGCTTTTCTTTGAATATATAGCGAACGAGTACCATGAAAGTAACCTACTTTACCAAAAGATATACTAGCTGAATTATCACCTAGTTTTGCGGAACGTCCTCCTGCTTCTATACCAAACAAACCCACCTGCTTATCTTTTAAAAAACCAGAAAAAATACCAATAGCATTTGAGCCCCCTCCTACGCATGCGATAACAGCGTCCGGTAAGCAAGCAAACTGATCTTGCATTTGCTGGCGTGCTTCGATACCTATAACTGATTGAAAGTCTCGTACAATCGTTGGGAACGGATGAGGACCAATTACTGAACCAATTAAATAATGAGTGTCTTCTACTCTTTTACTCCAATCTCTCATTGCTTCATTAGTCGCATCTTTTAACGTCTTAGTACCAGAAGAAACAGGATGAAGTTTAGCACCCAGTAATTCAATACGAAAGCAATTTAATTTTTGACGACGAATATCCTCAGTGCCCATAAAAATCTCACATTCAAAACCTAAGTGTGCTGCAACAGTCGCTGTAGCAACCCCATGTTGACCTGCTCCTGTTTCAGCAATTAACCGTTTTTTACCCAAAAAGCGGGCTATCAAGGCCTGCCCTATAGCATTTGTTATTTTATGCGAACCAGTATGATTCAAATCCTCTCGCTTTAGATATATTTTTGCCCCCCATAACTTGCTTAAATTAGAAGAGAAGCTAAGCAAAGAAGGGCGACCAGTATAACTTTTCAGTAAAGATTGAAGGTTCTTTTTAAATTCAGGAGAATCCTTTAATTTTTTATATGCTAGAGAGAGTTCATTCAGAGCTGGAATAAGTACCTCCGGGCTATAACACCCCCCAAACTCACCAAACCAGCCCTCCTCGTTCTTTTCCTTTATAGACATTTCAATAATTCGTTTTTTATTTCTATTATCTGATCACTGATTTTCGAAATATCTCCTTTAAGTTTTCTCTCTTCAGCATTAACACGAAACTTAAGTTCTAAGACACCAGAATCAAAATAACTATGCCCCATTGTTATCCGCAAAGGAAAGCCAATTAATTCAGCATCAGCAAATTTAACACCAGGACGCACGTCTCGATCATCCCATAAAACTTCACAACCTTTATCAACTAATGCAAGATATAAATTCTCCACCTCCTTTAACTCTTGCGCTGTCTTAGTAATTCCTATTAAAACAAATTCATAGGGAGCCACAGATATCGGCCAACAAATACCTTTTTCATCATGACACTGTTCTATTATAGCTGCCATACTACGATTAATGCCAATTCCATAACAACCCATCCATGGAATAATTGACGCTCCTTTTTCATCTAAAACTTGCATCCCAAAATCTTTACTATATTTTTGACCTAGTTTGAAAATATGGGCAACTTCGATTCCTTTCATTTCTTTAAGTTTACCATCCCCATTTGGTGCTGGATCACCGTCACGTGCAAGAGCTAAATCATGCGTTTCTATTGCTGTACCTGGAACAAAACCTGTGTAATGAGTATCCTTTTCGTTAGCCCCAATAACAAACTGCGAACGAGTTTTTATTGAGTGATCCCATAGCACCCTTGATTGAGATGGTAAATTATGAGGACCAACAAAACCAACCTCAAAACCCTTTGCTTGCTGAACTTCTATTCTAGCTGGAATAAGCTCTTCACATTGAAGATGCGTCCTTAGCTTAACTTCGTTTACATCTCGGTCACCACGTAAAAAAACAAGAACTACTTCATTATCAGATTCATTGCTCACTTCATAGATAACAGTCTTCAAAATCTGATCTGGGCTTAATTTTAAAAACTTCGCTATATCTATAATTGTTTTTTGATTTGGAGTTTCAATTTTTTCAAGTACATTAGAATTCCCTTTACTACTAGAACTGTTATCATTAATAAAAACAATATCTTGGGATAAATTCAGCGGAGTCTTCTCTTGATTAGAACGATAACTTGAATTTTCAGAAATAAGCAAAGTCTCCTCTCCCACATCTGCAGGTACCATAAACTCCTCAGATCCTTTCCCTCCCATAGTACCGCTATCAGCCTCAACAGTTATAGTATCTAAACCCATTCGCATAAAAATTCTACGATAGGCTTTACGCATACTCTGGTAGCAATTCTCCAAACAATCTGAATCTGTGTGAAACGAATATCCATCCTTCATAATGAATTCACGTGCCCGCATCATCCCAAAACGAGGACGTATTTCATCACGAAATTTTGTATTAATTTGATAGACATTCTTAGGAAGTTCTTTGTAAGAACTAAAAAGATGAGACAATAAATGTGTTACAGACTCTTCATGAGTAGGGCCCAAAACAGCCCAGTTTTCATGCCTGTCTTTAATTCTAAATAATTCCTTACCAATATTATCCCAACGCTTCGATTTCTGCCAAAGCTCAGCAGGAGCAAGGATTGGCATCTGTATTTCTAGAGCACCCACTGCATTCATCTCCTCACGAACAATTACTTCAATTTTACGAATTACTCTCAAACCTAAAGGTAAAATATGATAAAGACCTATTCCTAATTTATGAGCAAGGCCAGCGCGTAAAAGAAGACGATGCGATACAAGAGACGCATCTGCTGGATTATCCCTAAGAGTATTAAATATATTTTGACTAGCACGCATAAAGACAATTTCTTTTTTTCGTATTAATAGCCAAGGAGTCAATATAAATTTGAACTCTTTTTTAAGTATCTTCCAAAACACTATTTCAAAAATAATGTTTTTAGTGTGTTATAGTAAAATAATTATAGACACTAAAGAATAAAACTATAGAGCATTATTCATGATCTTTGAAAACTTAGACATAACCATTATTATCATATATTTTTTACTTTGTCTCTTTTTAGGATGGGTAGGACGAAGCAAAGGATCAGGTTTTCTACAAAATTTTTTTGTGTCTTCTCGGAATATGCCTTGGTGGCTTGCAGGCAGTAGTATGGTTGCTACCACATTCGCAGCCGACACACCATTATGGGTCGCAGGTCAAGTTGGAAACCATGGCATTGTAGCAAATTGGCTCTGGTGGAGTATGGCAGCAGGAGGGCTACTTACGGTCTTCTTTTTTTCACGACTCTGGCGACGTGCAGGAGTACTAACTGATTTAGAGTTTATTGAACTACGCTATAGTGGCTTACCAGCAGCATTTCTTAGAGCTTTCCGTGCCCTCTATTCCGGCATTATCTTGAATTGCATTGTGATGGCTTGGGTGAATCTGGCTCTATTAAAAATTTGCCAAGTTCTATTACCTGCTTATAATCCTCAACTAGTCGTTATCCTTTGTCTTAGCTTTACTCTGATCTATGTTTGTATAGGTGGGTTAGGAGGCATTTCTTTTGTAGATACATTTCAATTCTTCATAGCTCTCGGTGCTTGCATTGTACTTGCTATATTTGCCATGGAAAAAGCAAATATATTTGATGGAGAAATTTTGTCTAAAAGCTTAGCTCCTAATTTCCTTAATTTTTTCCCTACTTTTAGCACAGAAATTACTGAGGCAGGTACAAAGCCACCGGGTGCTTCTCCTCTGGATTCCTTTTTAATATATGCTTTTATATTATGGTGGGCTTGCTGGTATCCCGGTGCTGAGCCTGGGGGAGGTGGTTACATTACACAAAGAATATTATCTGCCCGAGATGAAAAACAAGGCCTCCTTGCGACTCTATGGTTTGTTATAGCTCATTACTGTATTCGCTCTTGGCCTTGGATTATAGCCGCTCTAGCAGCGGCTATAATATATCCTGAATTAGAAGGCTCTCAAAAAGAACTTGGTTTTGTATACCTAATACGCGATGTACTACCAGCACCAATTAAAGGTCTTCTGTTTGCAGCTTTACTTGGTGCCTATATGTCTACTTTATCAACTCACTTAAATTGGGGGACATCCTATTTTATAAATGATATATACAAACGTTTTTTAGTACGTAAAAAAAAGGACAGACATTATGCTTGGATCTCTCAACTTTGCATCCTGGTTTTAGCGTTAATATCTCTATTTATTTCATTTAATCTAATTAATTCTATTCAAGAAGCCTGGGGACTGTTACTTGAAGGCACAGCCGGTATAGGCTTTGTTTTGATTTTACGCTGGTATTGGTGGAGAATTAATGTTTGGTCTGAATTTGCAGCTATGCTCACTCCAATATTTCTTTTAATTATATTAAAAATACTTAGTAATTTAGAAGTTTATTCTATCGCCACTCCCCAGACCTTAATTTTTATCGTTCCCATTTCTATTTTAATAATTCTTCTTGTTAGTTTTCTAAGCCCACAAGAAAGGAAATCTCATCTGCTAAAGTTTTATAATCGTGTACGCCCTCTTGGTCCTGGATGGTATACCATTACTAAGAAAAAAACTAAAGGACTATCGAATTTATTTTTAGCATGGGGAATCTCTCTAATCTTAGTTTATAGCTTTCTTTTTTTAATCGGCTCTTTACTATTTAAAAATTATATTTGGATAATATCTTGCAGTTTTTTAGTAATAGTAACTAGCATCGCCCTAGTATTTATAATAAAAAAAGAATTTTCATCACCTTAGTGAGCAAATCTACGCCTATAAATACTCAAGAGAATACCAACACACCCCATACTGACAACTAAGTGAGAACCACCATAGCTCACAAAACTAAGAGGTAAACCCGTTACCGGAAGCAAACCAAGACCAATGCCAACATTAATAATAATGTGAAAACAAAAAAGATAAGAAATACCACTAGCAAGCAATGAGCCAAATCGGTCTCGTGCTTCAATGCTTATAAAAAGCCCTCGTAATGGAATTGCTATAAGAATAAAAATTAGAAATAGAGAGCCCAAAAAGCCCGTGCGTTCAGCCCACGAACTAAATATAAAATCCGTATGAGACTCTGGAACAAGAGGATTAGTCCCCATAGTCATTTCTCCTTCCCACAATCCGCGCCCCAGAAATTCCCCTGAACCAATGGCGGCTTTTGAAGCACGTATTTGATAGGCTAAGTCGTGAGCAAATTTATCAGAATTAATAAACGATGTTATGCGTGCTACCTGATGCGAACGAAAAGGAGATATTTTCTGAAGACTAGCGAATGAAATAAAAGAGATGCCAATAATAAATAAAGGTATATATAAACGACGTAAAAAAATACGAGACACACCTCGTGCTAATTGTAGACCCCATAATACCAATGCCGTAATAACAAAAACTATACCTAACGTTAATAAAAGTCGTACCTGCTCCAAAAAAAATAAAAACACGCCTCCACTCTGCAAACGAACTTTTTTTACAGAATTTTGTAAATTTAGCATTAAAGTTTCATTAGCTAAAATACTTTTAAGATAATCTATATCTTGACCTATGATTTTAGCAGGCATTGTAGCTGTTTCTGCAAATTTCCAAACATATGTTTTTAGAATACGAACAGCAGACAAGAGACTTCGCTGCTCAGAATCATCTAAATACTCTAATAATGCTGGTACTAGAATAATATTATTATATTCAATGTAAAGAGGAACTGTCACAGAGAGAAATAAAAATATAGTTATCCCTACTATGTGATACATATCTGCTCCAGCAATAATAAGGATGGCTAGTAACACTGGAATTAAAGAAAAAGCACTGCCAAAATCTGGTTGTAATAAAATTAAAAGCATAGGAATAACAACAATTATAAACGGTATCAATAATACAGATAGCTGATGCATTTCCTTTTCTTTAAGCCTAAGATAAGTAGTAAGTAGTATAATTGTGCTAATTTTTGCTAATTCTGAGCTTTGAAAACCAATATCTCCAATTCTAATCCATGATCTGGCTCCATTTACTTCAGTTCCTATACCAGGTATAAGCGTAATTAACAAAAAAAACATGCTTATGCCATATAGTGGCAAAGCATAATTGGAAAAATATTGATAATTTATTCTATGTAGCCAAAGAAGGAAAAGAGTCCCTATACCTACGTAAATAAGTTGCTTAAACCAGCGCTCAGGAGGGTTTTCTAAAACAACCTCCTGACTATAAATTGTAACAATGCCACATGTAATACTGAGATAGATGCAACATAGAAGTATAATATCATATTTATTATTGAAATTCACTACTATTATCTCCACTAATGCATCTTATTTATAGGACATTGCCTAGTAATAATGAAGCTTTATATTTGGTGTACTCTTTTTTGTTACATTTTAGGTAAATAAAAAAAATATAACTACCAGATTTTTGAAAAATTTCTTGTAAAAATATGATGGTATATATGTATTATGTCTTATATACAGTTTTAGTTTAGTTAATAGACTAAGACAGTCGCATTATTTAAGAACTGTTTGAGAACTGTATTTAAATTTCTTATTTTAGGAAAAATGAAAA
>JABAAI010000001.1 GCA_014238825.1 Leptospirales bacterium | reverse complement strand
AGACTAAGCGTATCACGTCCCGCAAAATTATCAAAAGACACCGTTCCCCAAGCTTTGAGTGACAGTGAAGTAACCGAAGAGTCTATATCAGAATTTTCATAAAAAACATCACCCGTAAGAGATTCCAAGTACACAGAACTTCCTTCTTCAAAATTTATTCCCCTTAGTTTCTCACTACTTAGAGAGTATCTTTGAATAAGCGAGACGCCCCCATAAACAGCAGATACGTCTTCCATACCCGACCTATCGATATCAAGCTGTCTACCTGCCCAGAAAGTCGACTCTACTCCAGTTATACTAGTACCACTATTCAGGACAATATCAGATGGAGAACCACGAGCTTCAAAAAAAAGATATCCCTTAGCCTGTGTACCCTCTAAGAAAATACTCCCAACCCCCGAATTTCCTCCGCCAGCTTTAACGTGGGCACTAGCTTCCCCCATATCAATATCAGCATCTTGCAAAGAGACATCTCCATCTTTTGCATTAATGAAAAAAGAGCCTCCATTTTCAAGAGAACGAAGTGTTGATGATTGAAGATTTAAGTTTCCACCAGAGATAAGACTAACGCGAGTATCCCGATCCTCATATAATACAGGCTCGCCATCAGAAACAAATAATTTATCCGCCTCTTCTGTAGAAAGTTCATTAGTAATAGAAGCTCCCTCTAAATCAAGCTAACCCAAGGCAATTATGTCAATCTTAGCAGCAGAAATTTGAGACAAGCTCAAATCAACATCCTGCCCACCCCAAATAAAAACAGACCCGTCATTAGCATCAAGGGACGAATCGTTAAGATTAAACTCAACAGAGTTAGCCAAGTAATTCCCTCCAGCAACCAAAGACAAGCGAGCACCATCTACATTGCCTATAACAGAAAAGACAGAACCCCCTATATTTAAATTACCGCCTGCTTTAAGAGAAGAATCGCCAGTGAACGATAGATTGCTATCAATATACAAGAGGTCACTACCAGCATAAACATTGACTTTATTATTGTCTGCACTACCATAAATGCCAACACCTCTTAAGTCAACATTCCGACCTGCATTAAGGTTAAAATTAGCAACCGAAAGATTAACCGAGACGATTCCTTTCTCAACATCACGATTTATATCTCCGACATCACGGCCTATATCCAAGTACACCTTCCCATCCCCTTGGAAAGATGAACCATCCCATTGCAAATCACGCCCCGCCACTACCAAGACACCAGATTCACTGACCTTAAATACAGAACCCTGAATTTGCACGTCACTTTCTGCAAAAATTTCAAGAGATTCAAAAGCTACTCTTTCACCACTCATGGCACGAAAGTCAACACTAGCTCCAGATACAATTTTTAAAAGATCATTACTCACTATAGAGCTTTCACCAAAACCTTCATTAACTCCAGAATAGAAAGAGACATCCCCTCCAGCATATAATTCTATATTTTCTCCAGACAAAGACGCTCCTCTCAGATCAAGTCCACCCCCAGCATCGATTACAACGGATTTTTTCTCCACGCCACCCATAGCAGCGACTCCAAAACCACTGCCTATAGATAAATTAGAGGCAAGTACAGCAGAACCAGCATCAAAGAAAGCATCACTGCTACTAATAGTAGCATTATTTATATTCAAAATATTCGCAGCCGCGATACTTAAAAAACCTGCGCTATCAGTACTTAGTACAATATTCGCAGCTTTAATATCACCTCTATTAGCCACAAGGCTAATAGAATTTGCCTTAAGAACAGAGGAACCAATATCCAAGCCTAAACCAGCACTAAGAACAAGACTATTTCCAGCATCTATACTGGCTCTATTAGCTGAAAATCCACCAAGAGCATCGATACGAAAAGAAGAATTAGAAAGAATAACAGAATCATCAAGATTAAGATCCCCTCCTACAATCAAAGAAAGACTATCGACACTATCACCGGAACCATCACTCGCAAATTCGCGAACAGAAATAGAAACATCTTTTAAGGAAGCATTATGACCAGCGACTATTGATACACTTGAACCATACAAAGCGAGAGAATCCAGCTCAAGAGAGGCACCAGAAGATATTCCAATAGAGACATTATCGCCAAAGCCGGCAAAGACAAGACCAGATCCATAAAGAGAACTACCTGCGTCAATCCTAAGCTCATCCCCAGCAACAAAAAGCGAAGCAGCACCCAAAGAAAGCTCAGCACCAGCATTAATACCAAGACCTTTACCAGCACCGGAACCAAAAGATGAGCCTATCGCACTTAAAACCTTATTAGCAACGAGGTTTAGCTCACCGCCACTACTGACAAAAGCATTATCGAGATCTAAATCATTTTGAGATTTAATTAAAAGGCCTGCATCAGAGTAAGCAAGGACACTAGCTCCCTCAGCGACTATATCCTCAGCTGAAATGCTAAGCACACCTCCACTCACTACGGAATCCCCAGCTAAATCAAGAAAACTGCCCGAAAAAATATCTAAAGAACCGCTACGACTACTTCGCAGCGAGGCATTCTTAGCCAAAATATCGCCACCAGACAATATAGCGACGCTATCGCCATAAACCTTCGCCTCACTCAAGGCGATATCACCACCTGCTTTTATCTCCAGATAAGCATCCCCAGATAAAACGTCTGAACCAACTAAGGACAGACTAGAACCAGCATCCAAAGCAATAGAATCAGCCCTCAAAACAGAAGCATTCATACTTAGGTCACCATAAGCTGATATTGCAAGCGAACTCCTTACGATATTAGTATCGATAGAGTCATCAGCAACACTGTTTTTATCAGATAAAAGCAAGGTAATATCATCAGCTTCAATACTAGAACCAGAAGAAAGCGTTAAGTTTTGAGCAAAGAAAGAAGAAGAATTAGCTGAAACCTCTTGGCCAGCATTTACAGTAATGTCTACTCCCAAAAGAAGGGCATCACTAATATCCAAAGATGCATCTGTAATAATTGTTATGTCACCAACTCCCTCCTCAGACGAATCGATTACGGAAGCCTGCAAAACAACACCAGAGGCAGAAATCTTATCACCAGCGACAAGATTAAGACTAGCACCATAAAGAGAAGAATTAGCTAAAGAAAGCTTATTTTCAGCCATAAGACTAATCTCCTTCCCTTCGACTGACCTAAAGACAGCCTCACTGGCATCGAGATATGTAGCTGATTTCACAATAATCTTGCCATCATAAGTCACATCACTCCCAAGCATCGTTAAATTACCACCTGCAGATAGTAGAGGCTTAGTATTTAGACCAACATCAAAAGCTTTACCTGTTATCGTAGAAAAAGAAGCATAAATATCATTAGCAGCACGCATAGAGATGTCACCACCTTTTATAGAACTATTGTCTATAGTCAAGTCACCACCTGCATCAAGGCTAAGACTCTTAGCATCACTTCCAGACAAATAAGAACCTTCCGCAGAAATATCCCCAGAAGCTATAAAGCTTAACTTCGCCCCTAACAGATAAGATCTATCAATACTTAAATTAGATTGAGATTTCAAACTAAGGACAGATTCTTCACCACTCACTGCCAAGGAAGCGTTATTGGCCACGAGTTCCCCCTTGGATTCCAAAAATAAAGACAAAGATGATACTTCAATTATAGAATTCTCTAAATCAAGAACAGAACCGGCTACCAATACAGAACCAAGCGATTCATCAGTTGACGAATCAGAAGCCGACTCCATAAAGGAGCCACTAGCCAAGATAGAATCACCAGCATCGAAATTAAAATAACCAGAAAGTAACTCAGAATTAGAAAAAGAAATACCACCACCCGCACCCACAATAGCCGATCCCTCACCTGTTACCTTGACAGTACTGTTAGAATTAGCAACCGAATCCAAACTATAGATATTAAGATTAGACCCGCTCAAGAAGCTGTCATCAAGCCCTATATTGCCCTTAGCAGATATATTCAAATCGCCATAATTAGCACTCAGATAGGCATCATTCGCCATAATACCGTCACGCTGAGATTCAAGAGAAATAGAGGATGAAATCAACTCTGCCCCATCAAAGCTAAAAGAACCACCAGCATCCACGCTCAGAGCACCATCAGCAACACCTATCATAGAGTTGTAAGCAGAGATATTACCTACAGCATCCAAGCTCAAATCTCCCCCTCGCAAAGACAGATGACTGTCATCCAAGCTCAAATCACCTCCAGACGATATTGCAATCACGCCGTTACTATCCCCTACACGAGCAGACAGCCTATCCGCTTTAGCACCACGGGACCCATGTAACTCAAGCAGAGAATCGGCATCAAACCTTGCATCATCTATTACAAGCACGGCACTAGAACTTATCACGATGGCCCCGGCACCATCCGCATCAACAGAATATAATCTATCCTCGACCTCCGCAGCCTCAAAAGATGCTTCAGAAGCAATAAGATTGCCAGAAGCAAACACACGCAAAGACCCACCCGACAAATCAGCACTAGTCACGTCAAGATCAGAACCGACATCAATACTAAGCAAAGAACCAGAGTTTAGGCTAGCACCTATTAAATTTGATTTATCAGCCGCCGATATAGATATATCTCCACCATTCACGCTAAAAATATCAGCACGGCTAAGACTCAGGCTTTTTTTTGAATTTATCACAAGAGCAGAAGAGCCAACATTATTCATTACGCTACCATCGCCAAATAAATCAGAGCCAGAATTAAGCAAGAGAGAATCTCCTCTCAAAGAAGTATCTACTACCAAAAGCTCATCCCCAGCAACTAACTCAAGTTCAGAGCTAGCAGAGGCTAAAGCATTAGTCGCAACCAAATCACGAGCCGCTTTCAGCCCTATTTGACGACCCCAAAATTCAGCATTTTCCACAAGCAGGTCAGCACCAGACTTCAAGTACAAATCAACGCCACTCACTTGGCTGGACTTCAAATCAATACCAGCACCAGCAATAACAAAAAAATCACCAGAAAAGCTCAAAACAGAAGCATCTAACGAAGCCTCACCTCCAGCTATCAGCTCAAAGCTTCCAGCACTTACGACAGCATGATCTAAAGTTGCATCACCCCCAGAGAAGACAGCGACATTATCATTCGAAGCCGCCGACACATTAAAAGACTCAACAGAGACATAGGAGCCGTCTAAACGCACAGAACCACCAGAGAATAAAGTGCCATTGATATCGATACCTCCACCCGAAGAGATATCGAGAGTAGAAAAATGAGCAGACGATCCCCCAGTTAAAAGACCACTTTTAATACTGCTATTTACCCCACTAGTAACATCAAGAGAAGCAAGCAAACTCAAATCACTATCAGAAAGCAAATCACCCGCTACCGAAATACCGCCATGCCGTGATACAAGCTGAACATCGCCACCAAGACCACGACTTTGCACAACGCTACCATCGGCAGTCTCTATACCTTCGCGACCATCCAAAACGATACTATTAGCTAAAACCTTTGCCCCACCACCGAGCTTTATAAAAGAATCCGCATAAAGCTCGACTACCGAAGTTTCATTTGAGCCAACCATCACACCCGGACCAAAGAGCAAAGAATGTTTTGCGTCCATAGACACATAATTAGCAGAAATATTACCAGCACCAAACCTTATAGACCCAGAATCAATGACATCGCCCAAGGCCCCTTGCTTTAATCGAGAAGCACTAATACTAACAGAACTCAAGCCAATGATATCACCCTCAGAACTATTAAAATCACCTCCCTCAGCCTCTATAAAGACATTATCTCCCCTAATAGATCCTTGATTAGCGATTCCACCACCTGCGACGATACGCACTCCTCCACCTTGAGCATCATCCTCATTTATAAAACCAGCAACTGAGCCTGTCGCAATAATATCCCCACGTATAGATATGTCGCCTCCTACAGCCTCCAAGGAAACAGATGAGCCAGAAAGGCTTCCTCTATTCCCATCCGCATCTCCAAGAATATGACTGCTAATCCCACCACCTGCAAGCAAACTAAGTCCACGCCCAGCTTCTATGCTAGCACTATTAACGATATCTTCACCCGCACCAAGAGAGATACTCTCTGACGAGAAAATATCCGATTCATTAAACAAAGTCAAACCTGCATTCAAAGATATATCACCATAAGAAGTAAAACTAGAAGAGCTATCAAAATTACTTAAGTAATCTCCGGCATAAATCATTATACCTTCATTAGCAAAAGCACTAAAGCTTGAGCTTAGCGCACTTGAACCTGCGAAAGCTTTAACAAATTGAGAACCACTAATAGAGACATCATCGCTCCTAAGCTCACCTCGAGTGCTCAGACGCACATCCCCTCCCCTCGCTTCCAAAGAACTCAATTCATTTACGAGATCTCCTTGCCCTGCGACTATGTTAACAAATCCATCCGATACAATATCCCCGCCAATATTAGTAAAGCCATCCCCCGCCTCAAAACTGATACTCTCACCGGCAAAGAAAGAGCCACCACTAGTCGAAATACCATTAGCGACACTCACATTGATTACACCAGCCATAGAACTTATATCAGCGCCATCGTTAACATAATTACCTAAATCAGCTTCTATCGTGACGTCTAAGCCAGCAGATATCGGCCCTGACGTCAAAACATCACCCCGCCTACTCCTAAGACTAACGCTACCCTTATCAGCAGAAGCAGAGCCACCCAAGTGCATTTTACCATCCGCCGTAAAATGCATCGCTCCAGAATTAGCGGACATCTTACCGTCAACACGGACACCCACCCCCTTCGCATTACTCTCCATAGTTATATTGTTAGATTTTATTGCACCTAGCTTGCCTACATCCAAAGAGTATTCTACAACCTCACCACTCCCTCTAAGGCGGCTAGTCGCCTTGCGCTTGTCATAAGAAACCTGACTTGAGCCCAAAAGCATAGAGACATCTTTAGCCTGCAACTCCCCATCTATGGAAGCACTACGAGTTATAATATCAAAAAAATCGGCATCACTTGCATCCAAACCGCCAGCACCTATACTGACATGACCTTCAGTAACATTAAAATGGCTTAAATCGCCATCAGTACCAAAAACAACTTGCCCCGTCGTCAAGGCAACCCTGCTCATATTCATAAAGCTACACCCATCACAATCTATACCCAAGGAATTAGCCAAAATAAATTCCGCTCTTTGCCCCAGCATCTCCACACCCCCACGCAGAGACGAAGCATTACTGCCTGTAACCTCACTCAAGACAATCCGAGCAGTCCCACCAAACAAGTTACTGTTCCCAGAGACATACTCTCCAGATAAAGAACTATCCCCACCGTAAATACTATTATTAATAATCAATCCAGCCTGATTAACATTAAAATCCTGAAAATAATTTCGCGAAACCCCAGCCCGACTCGGTGTCGACACATTAAACACAGAGGTATTATTACTTCTCCCCAAATAGGCATCTTGAATAGCACTATTATCCATCATTAATGAGCGCTCATCATCCTGACTCTGATTCATCAAGCCCCTCTGCTGAGCGTTCAAGCTACCAACACATAACAGAAAAAGATACTGCGTTATTACGACTAAAGCGACGAAAGAACGCTTAATATGGTTAACACGGTTAACTATCTTGGCTTTATATAAACTATTTATAAACATTTCCCAAACCCGTACAAAAATTCAATGTGCTTCTATAAACTCACTCTATACAACACAAGGTGAATTTTATACCAGTGTATTTATTTTGTCAATGATTTAATTAAAAAAAGTAAATTAAAGTCTTTTTTTTAAAAATTATAGGGAAAATTACAAAAAATATCATCCTAATAGCTTATATACTGCCATATATAGGCCTTAATCTTTTAAATCTTAAGTCTTTCACAAAGATCTCTTGCTAAATCTTCAAAGGCCTTGGTAATAGAACTCTTCTTATTTGAAATAGCAATTGGCTCTCCCTTTTCACTAGCCTCCATTAGCTCCTCTTGCAAAGGAATATTGGCTAGGAGTGGAACTCCCAAGTCTGCTGCTAATGCATCTGCTCCATTTTTAGAAAAAATATGAGAGACATGACCACATTCTGGACAATGAAATTCAGACATATTTTCTATCACTCCTATGAGTGGCACATTTAAACCTTTGAACATATAAGCAGCCCTTCGCGCATCCTGTATCGCCAAATTTTGAGGAGTACTCACAATTATAAAGCCATCTACCTCCACCAACTGTGACAAAGACATTTGCACATCTCCCGTACCTGGTGGCAAATCAAAAATAAGGAAATCCAATTCACCCCATATAACCTGAAATAAGAATTGTTCAACAGCCTTGCCCAGCATAGGGCCACGCCAAACAACAGCCTGATCACGATCTAAGAGAAAGGAAAATGACATAAGCTTGATACCATGCGTTTTGTGAGGATAAATCTGAGTCTTACCATCTCCACCAAGGGCAAGGCGCTCATTAATACCAAATATTTTGCCCATCGAGGGACCGTAAATATCGCCATCTATAACACCAGTCTTATAACCAAGTAAAGCTAAGCTTACTGCTAAGTTTGCAGAAACAGTAGATTTACCAACCCCGCCTTTACCAGAGCCTACAGCAATCAACTTTTTAACGTTTTTCAGGCGCGGCTTAGTTATATTTTTTTGTGCTAATTCAGCATCGTACTCAAATTTAATAGCGATTATATTTTTTAGCTTAAGCCCTACTAATGCTTCCCGTATTTTAGATTCTAAGTGTATATTATGACGCTTATCCTTATGTGACGTTTTAAGCATTAATAATAATTCTTCCGGATCCTTAGGATGGTCTATAAGACTCATGGAAAAACCTAAATCAGCAAGACTCTTCTTATACTGTGGATCTATTATGGTAGCCAACTTTCCTAAAACTTTACGCTCTATCTCCTTTTTATCATTCACATCCTTGTTTTTCATTGATTAGTCCTCCCATTTCATACCTCTTTCATAATCAAGAGCCTTGAGTCTTTGTTTTAAATTGGAGTCTTGCTTAGGATAGACAACATTGGCATCACCCCAAAGTCGCTCCAAGTTATAAAAAGCACGTTGCTCTTCTAAAAAAATATGCACTACTAAATCAAGGAAATCCACGGCTACCCACCCTGAACGACTATCTCTCTGGGCCTCCTTCCTATTATTCATAGCGACTTCTTTCCGAAAATGCTTGTATAAGGTCTGTGACAAAAAATTTAAATGCAAGATAGAACTTGCACTTGCAATTACAAAATAATCGAAATAAGGGTTAACCTTATAAAGTTCTAATAATAAAACTTTCTGACATTTTTTTTCTTCTAAAAATTGACAAATATCTAGAGACAATCCCTTGCTTGGCAAAGACAGCTCTTTAGACATATCATTAGGGATGTCTTGACTAGGCTGATTAGCGTCTATAGCAAGTTTTCTTTCTAGTTTTGCAAGCGACAGGGACTTCTTTGACATATGCTCTACCTCTTTTGGAATCTATTTTTATTAAAGTCATTTCCTACCAAAAAAGTCACATCGATATCCGATGCCTGCCGGTAAAAACTAACCACATTTCTATCTAATCGCATAAGCTCAATAAGTTGCTTTGCAATAAAAGTACTTCCTGAACGTTCCAGTATCATAGTCTTCAATAGAGGTTTTGGCTCATAATTGTCAACATCTATCACTCTTGGACTTAAATTTTGTAAAGAAAATTTTACTCTACGCCCAAGACCTCTAAGATGAGTACCGTTCAAAATTTGCACCGAATAGCTTTCGTCTGGCTTCCTCCAGCTTATTTTTGCCTGCGTTACCTTGTCTCTAAAATGCCTACCAGCTCGCTTGCTTTTAATATTCAGCACTTTTCTACCATTACTTTTAATAAACTCTAAAGGCATTTCCAAAGCACTCAGGTGAACATCTCCATCCATGATATAGTGAAAAAAACTGTCGAGTTCTTTCAAACTAAAGTTTGTATCTATCATGCTTGTAATTAATAACTTAAGTTCATCAGAGAGTGCATAAAAATTGTTCTCTAGTTGAGAGCGTAATTTATTGCGCTGCCAAAACATATTAAGAATCATACTTTCTTGGCGATATAAATTTGCTTGTGGGTTATCTTTTAAATCCTGATTATTTTTTCTGGATAAATTAGCCAAGATATATTCAAAGACTTGCCCTCCCGGTAACTGGTGAGTTGAAATAGGATATTGATATTCTGAATCTTCAAAAAAGACGGGCTTCTCAAAAAAGACGGTCACACCTCCAAATAAATCTAATAGCCTCGCTCCACTACTCGCCTTAACATGAATATATTTTCTATTAGAAAGACCTGTATATTTTTTGAATTTTATAGCTGAGCTGGGCTCCATAGCACTAAGCAAATCACCATCGTAATGGGCCTTGGTACTAACACAATAGAGCATTATGCGTTTCTGCTTAGGAAAAATAATTACTTGGGAAAGAAAGCTAAGAGAATCATCATCGTCTTTTTTGCTATCGTCTATAAACGCTAAACGAATAGCAAATGGCTCATGCCCCTTTAAGAGTGTATTAATATCATTATAAGAATCATACCAGTACCATAAGGGGAATATTATTAAAAGAAAGATTATTCCAATAATAATTATAAAAACTCTATTCATACTTTTACTTAAAACTCTCTTCAACTAAGATTCGTTTATACTCTCATTTTCTTGAATAGCAATAATACCAGGCAATGGAACATCAAGCAAGACTTTTAGAACAAATTCACTATTGGATTCTAGACAATCATAGTTTTGATGCTTAGCAGTAGAATAAATCAACCGGCATGTTTCATCGCCTATAGCAAAGACCTGCCCCTTAGACTTAGCTAGAGTTTTTGCGAGACGAAAACTTCCTCGGCTGTACTTATCAAGCTCTGTGACTCCTAGTGGGCCATACCAAACAATGAGTGGCTCCTTTTTTACGAGGCTCTCAAAACGCTTAAGTGTTTTATTACCTATCTCAACTCCGAGCCAATCTTGTGGTATAGAGCTACTATTCTTACAAGAAGCATCTGCATCGATACTCTTGCTAAGTAAATGATCTGTAGGTAGGGCAACTTTTACTTTCTCGAAATTAGCCTTTTCTAAAAATTGAAAAGCAGGGACATCCAAGTCAGCTTCGCGCAAAGAACGACCTATAGGTATAGCACGCGAATATAAAAATCCATAAGCTATTCCTCCTCCTATTAAAATTGTGTTTACTCGGGTAACACATTTACTAAGGAAGCTAAGTTTTTTATCCAAGTTAACGCCTCCCACGATGAGACAAAATTTATCTCTCTGAGTATCCATAAGAGATTTAAGCAATAGCAATCTTTGATGCAAACCAAGTCCTATAAATGATGGTAATAATTTTGTTAATTCAACTACAGAGGCGTACTCATATCCATTAGCACTACGGGCATCATTAACATAAACATCTCCTAATTTTGCTAATTTTTTAGCAAAGCTATGTTTATTTGATCTTTCTTCTGGATAAAAGTCTAAGTTTTCTAAGACTGCAACTTGACTTAGTTTATTAGAACCTCCACCTAAAGCTTGCTCGGCAAAAGGATCACGTATATAATCCACGTTTTGATTGAGTTCCTTACTAAAATATTCTATCAAAGCGTGCAATTCATCTGCTTGAGGCTTGATTTTGTCAGAAGTATTGGTAAGAATTAAAACAGAAGCCCCCCTCTGCAAAAGAAATTTAATAGTTGGGATGACAGCAAGTAATGGAATTGGATTATAGATAGCAGAGTTTTGATCTAAAATCCCAGTACCCTCAATTCTTAGAAGGGCTCGCTTAGAATTCAATTGAGCGTTTTCAATACGTGGGAATTTCATGTATTGAAATTAAGATATTATAACTTTTCTCGGCCTATATCTTAGATAAATCGCTCATAAAAGCACATCATAGAGAGATTCACCTGTCATAAGCTAAAGTCAATGAAATACATTCTTACGCGTACGTCAAGCAATATAAAATTTTAAGTGTTCAGTATTGCGTTTTAATGAAATGCTTTTTTCTTATTGACTCTTAAAACTTAAACAACTAGTTTGCATCTCAATCATGGAAAATAAAAAAACAATGAACTGGAATAGTAAAAATATCACAGAAGGTGATAATCGTGCCCCTAATAGAGCGATGCTGCGTGCCGTTGGTCTAGAGGACAAGGACTTCACTAAGCCAATCATCGGGATTTCAAACTCTCACAGTAATATCACTCCTTGTAATGCAGGTATTGCTCCCATGGCTGAATTAGCAGCAGAAGGTGTACAAGAAAGTGGTGGCGTTGCACAGACTTTTGGTACCATAACTATTTCTGATGGAATATCAATGGGATCAGAAGGAATGAAGTATTCACTAGTTAGCCGTGAGACCATTGCCGATAGCATAGAAAATGTATGCCAAGCCCAGAGTCTCGATGGTCTAGTGGCAGTAGGTGGTTGTGATAAAAATATGCCTGGTGCGATGATTGCGATGGCTCGCCTTAATATCCCTGCTATTTTTGTTTATGGCGGTACTATCAAAGGAGGTCGCTACAAAGGTAATGATTTAAATATAGTTTCTGTTTTTGAAGCTGTTGGTACTTATAACTCCAAACAAATGTCGCTCGAAGATTTAGAACAAATTGAACGCCGTGCCTGCCCCGGTACTGGAAGTTGTGGCGGAATGTACACTGCCAACACTATGTCATCTGCTTTTGAGGCGCTCGGAATGAGTCTACCTTATAGTTCTAGTATGACTAGTGGCGTTACAGAAATACATAAATCTGCCAAAGAAGCAGGAAAAACTCTACTCAATCTATTGCAGAGGAATTTACTACCCTTAGATATAATCACGCGTGAATCCATAGAAAATGCTATCACTACAGTTATGGCTATAGGTGGCTCTACTAACGCTGTCCTCCATATCCTAGCCATTGCCCATGCCGCAAAAATAGCCCTCACGATTGATGACTTTGAAAAAATTGCTCGTCGCACACCGCACATCGTGAATATGAAACCATCTGGAAAGTACCTTACTGTTGATTTACATGCAGTCGGTGGTATTCCTCAAGTTATGAAAATTTTATTAAATGAAGGACTATTGCATGGCGATTGCATGACGGTAACTGGAATTACTGTGAAAGAAAACCTAGCAAATATCTTAGCTAAACCACCAAAAAATCAAGACGTCATCTATCCCATAGAAAACCCTATATATAATAGAGGACACATTGTCATTTTAAGGGGTAATATTGCACCGGGTGGAGCTGTTGCTAAAATTTCTGGAGTGAAAAAGCCTGCAATTACTGGAGAAGCCCGTATCTTTGATTCAGAGGAAGAATGCACTGATGCCATTATGCAAGATAAAATTAAAGGAGGAGATGTTCTTGTTATTCGCTATGAAGGACCTCGCGGAGGACCTGGTATGCGAGAAATGCTTGGGCCAACTGCTCTTTTAATTGGCAAGGGCCTCGGAGAAAGCGTAGGTCTTATAACAGATGGCCGATTTTCAGGCGGAAGCTACGGAATGGTTGTCGGTCACGTTGCTCCTGAGGCGGCTTTGGGCGGACCAATCGCCCTACTAAAAGAACATGATTTAATTACTATCGATGCCTACTCTAATACAATTCAAGTTCATCTTTCTATAGATGAATTGATGGCGAGAACCAAGGAGTGGAAGCCAAAGCCGCCACGCTATACTAGAGGTCTCATGGCAAAATACGCTTGTCTAGTGAGTTCTGCAGAATATGGCGCTGTAACAGATCTTATGCTAGAAAAGGTTAATCCCAAAGAATATCTTGATAATAAATGGTACAAAAATATTATAGGCTATTCTACAGCAAAGGAACTCAGTCCCTAAATGAGAACATCCGCACCTTGCTATGAAAAAACATTCCCTCTATGATGATGACGGTGAAATTCTAAGGGACAAGCCATGGATTTTTAGAACATACGCCGGTCATAGTAACGCCAAAACCTCTAACCAACTCTACCGCTCCAACCTAGCCAAGGGTCAAACAGGACTCTCAATTGCCTTTGACCTACCAACTCAATGTGGCTATAGCTCCAATCATCCCATTGCTAGACCAGAGATAGGAAAAGTCGGCGTACCAATCAATAGCTTAGATGATTTTCATGTCCTCTTTGATGAGTTACCGCTATCTCAAATGAATACTTCTATGACTATCAATGCAAGTTCTATGTGGCTCCTTGCCTTATATATTGCCCTCGCCCAAGAACGCGGTGAAGACATAGCCAAGCTCCAAGGCACAACTCAAAATGATATTATCAAAGAATACTTGGCACGTGGAACCTATATTTTCCCACCTGCAGCAAGCATGAATATGATCGCTGAAATGTATGAGTACTGCCTTAAAAATCTTCCTAAGTGGAATCCATCTAATATCTGCTCCTATCACTTACAAGAAGCGGGAGCAAGCCCAGTGCAAGAACTATCCTTTGCCTTAGCTAGTGCTATTGGTATTCTAGACCTAATCAAAGAGAGAAATAAATTTTCAGCAGATGATGGCGATTTTGAAAAGATTGTGGGACGAATTAGTTTCTTTGTTAACTCAGGAATACGCTTTGTGGAAGAAACTTGTAAAATGCGCGCCTTTACAGAGCTTTGGGATGAAATTACTAAAGATCGCTATGGAGTGAAAAATGAACGCTACAGACGTTTCCGCTATGGAGTCCAGGTTAACTCCCTAGGCCTCACAGAAGCCCAACCGGAGAATAACGCTTGGCGTATTTTAATCGAAACTCTAGGAGTAAGCCTAAGCCGGAAAGCTCGTTGCCGAGCACTTCAATTACCAGCTTGGAACGAGGCCTTTTGTCTACCACATCCGTGGGATCAACAATGGTCAATACGACTTCAGCAAATCCTAGCCTATGAAACAGATCTTTTGGAATATCCTGATATCTTCGATGGCAATCCTGTCATTAGCTCAAAGACAGAAGAACTAAAAAAAGAAGCCCGGCAAGAAATAGATAAAATCCTTGGTATGGGTGGGGTTCAAAAAGCAGTAGAATCTGGTTACATGAAAAGTAAGCTTGTGAATTCAATGTCGCATCGCATGAGTCGCATTAACACAGGCGAACAAATAGTAGTTGGCCTCAATCGTTGGACAGAGGGACTAAGGTCTCCATTACTAGGCAGCGAAAATATTAAGTCAGAGCAAGGGGGAGGTATCTTTAGCGTAGATCCCAAAGCCGCCCAAGAGACACTCAAATGCCTAGAGCAAAGCTTAGCTAAAAGAGATGATAATAAAGTTAAACTTGCCTTAGCAAAATTAGAAAAAAATGCCCTTAAAGGGGAACAGCTCATGGAAGCTTCTATCGAATGCGCCCTAGCCCGCGTTACAACTGGAGAGTGGGCTAATACCTTACGCCAAGTTCTTGGGGAGTATAAGCCGCTCACAGGGATTGAAAGTCAAAAACTCCATTTTGATAATGAACAACTCCAAGCCCTGATACAACGCATCAATAATTTTATAGAAAATTATGGTCATCGTCCTCGAATGGTAGTTGCAAAACCGGGCCTAGATGGCCATTCCAATGGAGCAGAATTAATCGCACTAAGTGCCCGTCATGCTGGCTTCGATGTGATTTATGCCGGTATTCGTCTAAGCCCTGAAGAAATCGTTAGAAGTGCCATTGAAGAAAATACCGATGTGATTGGCATCTCTGTACTGAGTGGCTCTCATTTAGAATTAGTAAAAGATATTTTAGAAAAGCTTAGTGAACTAGGTGCCAAAGATCATATTCCATTAGTGCTTGGAGGCATTATTCCTAAGGAAGATATAAAAGACTTAGAAAAACTAGGCATCAAAGCTATCTTTGGCCCCTCTGATTATGAACTCACTAAAGTTATCGCAAAGGTGATGGATGTAGTCGAAGAAAAAGAAAAAGCTATAGCCAAAGCTAACTAGAAACATTAGCTAGCTCTTCACTCTCAAAGGAGAAATTACGAGAGTAAACTCACCCTTGAGTTTTAATCCTTTTAGCTTTTCTTCCCAAGTCATTGGAATGTCCCCTCGAAATAAAATAAACTCCTCATAATACTTGCTCATTTCTCTGCTAAGCAAAAGGTCGCGGTGAGGAATATTTTCTTGAATTTCCATAATAATTTTTTTTAGACGATGAACTGATTCATAAAGCACAATTGCACCATGGAAATCATTCAATTCCTTTAGAGCATTAACTCGACGTGATTTACGCATGCTTAAAAAACCAGTAAAGATAGTCGGATTAGTTTGCCAACCGGAGACAGAAAGTGCCGTAGCCAAAGCCGAGGGACCGGGAATTGGTACTATCTTAGCAAGTTGCCTAGCTCTTACTTCACGTACTAGGTCTGCTCCAGGATCAGAAATTCCGGGAGTACCTGCCTCACTAGTTAGAGCCAAAGTACAATTACAACTTAGCTTTTGGTAGACCCAGTCTAAATCTTTTTGCTTCTGATGTTGGCGATATGATTTGAGTGATTTGTTATGAATAGCATATTTTTGTAAAATTTTAGAAGTTCGCCGGGTGTCTTCACAGACAATCCAATCAACCTGACTCAAGATACGCAAAGAACGAATACTAATATCCTCTAAATTACCAATGGGAGTTGCCACAATATAAAGACAAGGTTTCTCTAGTGGTGTGGTGCTAATCTCTGCTATAAATTTCTGCCAATTAATATCCAATTTTTCAATTTCATTTATTTTTTTCATAGCCAGATTTAGCTCGAGTAAAGCTGAAAGAAGCACAGACAATACCATAAAAACGTGAAAAATACAAGCATTTTTCAGAATTTTTATGAAAAATGTCCTAAAATCATCCTGTCTGCAGGATAGATTATCATAATTATTATGAAATTATTTCGATTATCAAAAATGCATTACGGTTATCAGTGCTATCACTTTAATAACCGTCCGACAGGTAGATAGTCCGATTATCGGACTATCTACCTATAATAAGAAAACAGAGCACGAAACTCTTTCAGTTATTAAATGAGCCGAGAGTTGCTAAAGAATTAGCATCATCCAGACCACTCCAAATACTAGCATCCCAACTAGGTTTTGCAAGCTCAAATTAAATTAATTACTATAATAGCTATTTACAAAGAAGGTACTAGATTAAATAATACACCTAGATTATGAACGAAGAGCGCTTGTATGATAAAGACACCTCAAACTTCGATACTTATCGCAATGACTTTCAGCATGACAGGGATCGCATCTTATACTCTAAAGCCTTTCGTCGCTTGGGATATAAAACCCAAGTTTTTACAAATTCTGAAGGAGATACATATCGCACGCGTCTTACTCACTCCCTAGAAGTAGCCCAAATTGCTCGCTTTGCTAGCTTTGCTTTAAAGCTAAATCAAGATTTAGCAGAAGCTATCGCTCTGGCCCATGACTTGGGACATCCACCATTTGCTCATGCTGGTCAAGATATTTTAAATGACTTAATGCAAGGACATGGAGGCTTCGAACACAATTGTCAAGGACTACGCCAAATAACAAAATTGGAAATGCCTTATCTAAATTTTCCCGGTCTAAATCTTACTCGTATAACTCTCAAAGGAATAATGAAAAGGCCAAGAGTATATGAATGCGATAATGAGCTAGCCCCACTTGTGGACGAACGTTCAAAAAAACCTCAGTATAGTGAAGCTATTTTAGTAGATATATGTGACCGCCTAGCATATGTGCATCATGACCTAGAAGATGGCGTCGATTCTGGTATCCTAAAGTTTTCAGACTTAGATCAAGTCCAATATTGGAAAGAGGCCTGTTACTTCCTAAAAGAAAATAATAAAAAGGAATTTGAAAACGCCCGTTATCCGATTCGCTTGAGAGCGATAATCCGTCATATTATGAACAAAAGCATCAAAGAACTTATTATTCACTCACTAAGTAAAAATAATAAGACTTCGAAGCAAATTATTTCACTAGCCCCAGAAACAAAAGCCAATATAGAAGAACTCTACTCCTACTTAAAAGAGAAACTCTACCAAGCCCCCTCCGTAATAAAAATGTCAGAAAGAGGACAAGAAATAATCACGAAGCTTTTTTCATATTTTTTGAAATCCCCTGATAAGATGCCTAGGCAATATCAAGATATCATCACTAAAGATGGACTAGAACGCAGTGTCACTGATTACATTGCTGGCATGACTGACCGTTTTGCTGAAAAAACTTATGAGGAATTGTAAAAAAAAAATTTGACATATAATTTATATGCATGTAGCATGCCTTTATTAAATTCAAATAGGGGAGATTATATATGAAAGAATACATGAAAAATAGAGAATATGTGGATCCGGTTTATGAAACCAAGGAGCTAAGAACTAAGTTCAGCTTCATTAAAGCTTCCTTGATAATGATAGCTCTCGTACTTATTTTAAATATAATTGCTTGTGGTGCTGATAGTCATAGTGATTCAGATGCTTCTGGAGGTGTCTCGGCCGTCTATATACCTGAAACACCTGAAACATTTCCAGATGAAGTGGAAATAGATGGTGATGGCAGTCAAGATAAAACTTTTTATTTTAGCTATGATGATTCGGCTAGTGTCGCTGCGGTAAACCTTGCTAAAGAGCAACTGAACAATAACGCTCTCCCCTCAACACAATTAGCAAGGCCTTGGGAGTATCTAAGTTTCGAAAATTTCGACAGTACAGATTCAAGCTTTACGGCTCTAGGAATATTTAAAGTTTCTATGGGATTAAAAAAGCGAAGTGTTATGAATGAACCGGACGAGTATCGATTAGGCGTTCATGTAATTGGACCTGAGAAAACTAAAATAACAAGAAAAAATGTTGTTATCACCCTTGTAGTTGATGTATCAGGATCTATGAAGGACTCTGCTGGCTTTAGGGGTGATAGCAATAACTCTTATAGCTTACTGGAATTAGTAAAATCTGGTCTAGAATTACTACCAGATTCTCTAAAAGACGGAGATATCGTTAATCTAATAACATTCAATAGTCATGCTGTTGTCATAGCTCAAGGTATCAGCCATGCTAACTTAGCAACTAGTTTTACTCCAGAAATCAATAACTTAGTAGCAAATGGTGGTACAGACCTTAATAGTGGTATTACGAAGGGTTACGAAGTTGCTTGGAGTACATACGATTCAAATAAGTCCAACAGACTGATTATGCTTACCGATGCTTATGCAAATATTGGTGAAGTTGACAGTAGCGTTGTCGCAGGTCATACAGAGCATAATAATGCAGAAGGTGTTTTCTTTTCTGGTCTAGGAATAGGTGCCGGCTTTAACGAAGCATTTCTGAATGAATTAACAGAAAGGGGTAAGGGTGCATACTTCTCTCTGATCACAAAAGCAGATGCCGCAAAAGTTTTTGGCGAAGGATTTGTGGCATTGGTATCGGTGGCCGCTCAAAAAGTAAAATTTCGCTTGGATTATCCAGCAAAATTTACTCGTAAATCAACTGCGAGCGAAGAGAGTTCTGAAAATAGCAACGATGTGCAAGACACAAACTTTTCTTATAACACGAGTCAATATTTTTACGAAGTATTTACTTCTGACACAAGTCCAACTAGCACTGATAAATTTAAGATTACTATATATTATGAAGATCCGACTAACCCGGGAACAACTTTAAGTCCTTCACTGGAGGATACAGTAGAGACAATGACCGGTTCAAATGTAGAAGATAAAAATATTAGTGATGCTGAAGCTGTTTATTTGCTAAACCAAGTTATAGGAAAAAAAATTGAGCCTTCTGAAGCAACTGATATATTCAGTACATATTATAGTAGCTGTACCTCAAATATTTGTATTGAATATAAAGAACTAATAGAAAAGTATTCTACTATATCAAAGCTGTAATTTAAGTACTTAGCTAAAACTAATACAGCTACTAGTACTTTTTTTTTATTATTTTATTGTTTAACGTTTTGGAATTTATTTAGCAGAGCCCGTCTTACTTGCTTAGGAATGTATTTATCCAAGCTTTTACCATGCCGAGCAAACTCCTTTACGATAGTGCTAGATAAAAAAGAGTATTCACTAGATGCAAGCAAGAAGACCGTTTCTACCTCAGGGCACATTTCAATATTTACTTGGTACATCGCACATTCATAATCATAATCACTCATTGCCCTAAGACCTCTAATAATAGCACAGGCTTTTCTCTCCCGCACGAAGTCAACAAGTAGCGTTGAAAAATAAATTACCTCTACATGCGGTACATCTTTGAGAGTCTCTTTAAGTAAATTTAACCTTTCTTCAATACTAAAGAGAGTTTGCTTATTAGAATTATAAGCAATGCCAACTATAAGATGATCAAAAAGAGAGCCTGCCCTTTTAATCACATCTAAATGACCATTAGTTACAGGATCAAATGAGCCGGGATAAATTGCAGTCTTCAACTAAATGGCCTCTACTCTCAGCTTTATTTAATCACACAACTAGTCAAGTCTTTTTTACTTGGCAAGATAACTAAAGCTTTAAAGAATGCTTTACATGTCAAACTATTCTTTACCGACAGTGCCGTCTAGTTTAAAAGTAAAGCTACGCCTCAGTACCACTGAACAATTAAAAGCGAGCAAAACACGTCAAATAATCGAAAGCAAGAAACTAAATACAGTCTGCCAAGAAGCGGCTTGCCCAAATCTTGCTCACTGCTGGTCAGAAGGAACAGCTACTTTTATGATTTTAGGTAAACAATGCACTCGTCGTTGTGGTTTTTGTAATATTAAGACAGGCCGCCCTTCTCCTCTAGATCCTCAAGAGCCAGAAAACTTAGCTCAAGCTGTTTTTGAAATGAAACTTAGGCATATCGTCATCACATCAGTTGATAGAGACGATCTAAAAGATTGCGGTAGCACACACTTTGCTCAAGTAATTAAAAGGGTGCGGGAAAAAAATCCCCTGACGCGCATTGAAGTGCTAATCCCAGATTTTAAGGCAAGGATTGAAAATCTAGAACGAATTTGGCAAGCAGGCCCTGAGATTATTAATCATAATATAGAAACAGTCCCTTCCTTGTATCGAAGCATCTGCCCTCAATCAAATTATAAAAATTCACTCCACGTATTAGAGCTTTCTAAGCAGGCTAAGTTTATCACTAAAAGCGGTTTGATATTAGGTCTGGGTGAAAGTTTTGAGGAGTGCCAAGAACTTATAAGTGACCTAGCAGATAGCGGTGTTTCTATTTTAACCATCGGACAATATCTAAGACCAAGCTCAAAACATAGTCCTCTCAAAGCATACATACCCTTAAATCAGTTTGCAGCCTTAAAAGAATACGCAATCGATAGAGGCATTGGCTATGTTGAATCTGGACCCTTAGTACGTTCTTCTTATCACGCTAAGGAAAGTTTTGAGAATTATTATAATCAAATAAAATTAGCTAATAAATAAAATGAATAAAATTCAAACAAAGGAACTCGACTTTGCCATCGCTCAAGAACAGATAGAGAGTAGAATAGCAGCATATCTTAAAACAAGCCAACAACAAATTACAAAGTTACCTAAATTATATTTTGAAAAAGGAAATACTATCCTTTCTTTCCTTGTCGATTCCATCGATGAAAAACTTTTTTATTATGCCTTAGAAATAATTACAAAACACATGGAAAGCGTGCGAATCCATACATTTGAATCGGGTTATATTATAGTGCAAGATGCTGGTAGCTTAGGTGCACCATATACGAACGTCAACCAAGGAATACGTTTCAAGTTTATTTCACTAACACAGAAAAAGAAACTAGAGATTCAAAAATCAAGTAATTTTAGAGAGAATGAGGTCCAAAGTTGCATTGAACTTTTCTCTCTTTTTCATCCTAGCCTTAAAAAAACCAACCCCCGTGCAACCCTAGAAGACTTGGGTGCCTTAGTCTATACTCCCGATACAAACAATTCTGGCTTTAAGAATTTTGTCGGCTATGATAGTGTCCAAGAAGAAGTATGGGAAAGCGTTATACTGCCATTAAAAAATCCTGCAATATTTAAAGGAGTTGCTCAAGCGACTCGTGGTTTACAAGCACAAAATCTCTCACAAGCAGTACTCTTCCAAGGACCAGCCGGTGTAGGTAAAACTACAGTCGCTCGCCTCATTGGACAAGAGACAAATATTCCCATTATCTATATCCCTATTGAAAACATACTAAGTAAATACTATGGAGAATCGGCTCAAAATTTAGCACGGATTTTTGATACAGCACTACTCTATCAAAAAGCAATTATATTTGTGGATGAAATAGATGCCCTAGCAACTTCAAGAGAGAAAGGACTCTTCGAAGCGACGCGTCGCCTCCTCTCTGTGCTTTTGATAAAATTAGATGGCTTTGAAAAAAAAGAAGGTCTTTTAATGATTGGTGCCACAAACAGAACAGAAGACTTGGACCCAGCCCTAATCTCACGCTTTGACACCATAATTCATTTCCCTTTACCAAGCAAGGATGAGCGCTCTTTAATTTTTCATAACTATGCCGCTCATATAGATGCTTCTAACTTAGAAAAATTAGCAGAATATTCAAAGGGACTAGCTGGTCGTGACATAGAAGACATTTGTGAGTATACGGAAAGGCGTTGGGCTCGCAAGTTAAGTTTAGAGCAAAGAGAGATATCTGCTCCACCACAAGAATTTTATTTAGAGACATGCAAAAAAAGACAAGAAAAATTACTCTCTCTCAAAAAAACGTAACCAGCACATTAACACATTAAATAAAAGGAAAATTTTCATTTGGCTACAGGTACAAAAAATGAGCTAGTGGATAATGACTCAAGCAATAAAAAAATAAAAGCGTATAGCGTAAATCAAATCAATGAATTAATTCGTCGTCGCTTACAATCTGATAAAGGTCTCCTCTCAATTTGGATTGAAGGCGAAGTATTTAATCTAACACGACATAGTAGCGGTCATATTTATTTCTCACTCAAAGATAAACTCTCCCAAATTCGTTGCACTTTTTTTAAGGGCAGTAATATAAGATACCGGCAAACCCCGCTTGCAAACGGCTCACAAATCTTAGTATTTGGAAGCATTAGCCTATACCAAGCTCGTGGTGAATATCAATTTAATGTCCAAAGCTTAATGCCCATAGGAGAGGGAGAGCTTAGACTAAAAATAGAAGCTCTTAAAAAAAAGATAGACCAAGAAGGGCTCTTCGATGCTCATCATAAAAAAGAACTGCCACAACTAATAAGAACCTTAGGAATTGCAACCGCAGCTACTGGTGCTGCGATCCAGGACATTTTACGCGTTGCAATAAATCGCTATCCTAATATAAACATTATTCTTGCCCCCTGCAAAGTCCAAGGAGAAGGAGCCGTTCAATCAATTTGTAATGCAGTAGAAATTCTACAAAAATCGGAGCTAAAAGTAGATGCGATTATAGTAGGTCGAGGTGGTGGTTCTTTTGAAGACTTGCTTGCTTTTAATGATGAAAAATTACTGCGCGTTATTTTTAAATCTCGACTCCCCATTATTTCTGCTGTAGGTCATGAAATTGACAGCCCGCTAAGTGATCTAATAGCAGATAAGGCTGCACCTACCCCGTCTATAGCAGCAGAAATGCTCGTTCCTGATATAATGACTATCGCTCAGTTTTTATTAAAAACAAAGATTCGCTTACAAGAATATTTAGAGAGGCACTGCCTAGAATATAGAGAAAGACTCCGTTACTTACACGCCACTAGTATTTTTGAAGATCCCCTTAGTATCTTAAGAGACCGTTGGCAAAATTTAGATCACTTGAAAAAGAATATAAACCAAGCTATTAAAATCAATTGCCAAAGAGCGTACAATGATTATGAACGTTTTCGTTTTCTGCCTGCAATGCTCTACGAAAAGCTTTTAGCTAAAAAGCTAAAACAACACGAAATTATAAAAGAGCGTTTAGAAACTTGTAATATGGTCGCCACCCTTAAACGTGGCTATGCTATTATACATAATAAAAAGAATAAAAGTATACGATCAATAAATGAAATACAAACAAATGACAATCTAAAAGTGACTTTAGCTGATGGCTCTTTTGTAGCAGAGGTGAGTAAAATTTACAAAAACAAAACAAAAAGTAAGTTATAGCAAATACCTGCACTAGCTAGCACAAAAGACTAGTACCAGTACTACCAAAGCCACCATCACCTCGTTCTGTCTTAGTTTTAGAAAAAGGCTCGTCAGATTCTAGCCAAGAAAAGTTCTCTTGCTTTTCTAATAACATTTGAGCGATGCGATCTCCATGCCTAATTTCTATAGTTTTCACTTTAGAAAAAATTGCAAAATTTGCGACTAGTATTTTTAATTCACCTCGATAATCACTATCTATTGTGCCCGGAGCGTTTGGCAAACAAAGCCCTTGCTTAAAAGCCAGTCCAGAGCGAGGACGAATTGAAATAAAATAACCTCCAGGAATTTCAAATTGGAGACCAGTTGGTATGAGCATCCGTTGACCAACTTCAATATTACAGACTGTATCAGGAGGCAGGCAAGCATGGATATCCAAAGCAGCAGAGGCGGGAGTAGCACGAACAGGAAGCTCGGCTCCCAAGGCTCGATGTATTTTAACTTGCGGAATTTTATCCAATAATTCCTAGCTCCTTTTTTAGTTTATTTTATCAAGATCTGCTAGGTCTACTAGTTCTAGGAGCTCTGGAAGAATCTCTATCAGATCTAGAACGAGAATTATCTCGGTTATTATCTCTAGAAAATCTAGGTCTATCATCTCTGCTACGTGAATTATCCCTAGAGCGACCACCGTGATATCTGCTGTCTTTATTATCTCTGCGAGGACCTCGAGAATCTCTAGCAGCACGATCATCATCTGGATTTGGAGTGAAATCACGATGACGAAGATCGATGCGTCCCATCTTATCTACACCCAAGATAACCACCGGCACCTTATCCCCTTCACTATAAACAGATGATACAGATTCAATACGCTCATTCGACATCTTGGATACATGCAACAATGCTTCCTTACCAGCGATTAATTCAACAAAGGCTCCATAATCTGTAACACGTTTAACCGTACCATCAAAGTCATCGCCTGTTTTCAATTCTCGAAAGAGATCATTTATCATTTTCTTGGCCTTCTCATTTGCTTCTGATGAATTAGAAGCGATCATCACACTTCCATCATCATCTACATTTACCTCTGCGCCACTCTTTTCCATAATATCACGAATAATGCGTCCACCCGGACCGATCATTTCACCAATACGACTAGAATCAATAGATAAACTATCGATACGTGGTGCCCCCTCAGCTACACTTCCGCGTGGCTTAGCACAGACTTTATTCATCTCTTTAAGAATATGCAAGCACCCTTTTTCTGCTTGTTCCAAAGATATCTTAAGAGTATCCAAACCGATGCCCTGTATTTTTAAATCCATCTGGAAGGCTGTAATCCCCTTCTCTGTTCGTGCTACTTTTAAATCCATATCACCAAAATGATCTTCAAGACCAGCAATATCAGAAAGCACCGCCTGCTCACCTTTATCGTTACTCATAAGTCCCATAGCAATTCCAGCAACAGCGCTCTTAATTGGAACACCAGCTGACATCATAGAAAGGGAGCCAGAGCAAACAGAAGCCATAGAAGATGAGCCATTTGACTCTAATATTTCTGAAACAACGCGGACTACATAAGGGAAATCCTCTTGCGTAGGTAGCACAGAGCTTAGGGCACGAAGAGCCAAGTTACCATGTCCCAACTCTCTCCTACCAGGTCCCATCACGCGTCTGACCTCTCCTACCGAAAACGGTGGAAAATTATAATGTAAAAGGAAGTTTTTAAATTTTAGACCTTCTATGCTATCATAGCGCTGGTTATCCATTTTAGTACCAAGGGTCACCACTCCAAGAGATTGAGTTTGACCACGAGTGAAAACAGCAGAGCCATGTGCCCCCGGTAAAACATCTACTTCCACACTAATATCACGGATCTCATCCGATTTACGCTTATCAGCACGCAGACCTTTTTCAAAAATCAAAGCTCTTACTACTAAATATTCTAGATGATGTAATCTGTTTTTGATATCAGTAAGGCACTGGTTTATATCATCTCTGGAATCGGCTTCTAGCTTACTCTTGAAATATTCAAGGCTATCCTCACAAACCTTATTAATACTAGCCTCACGTTCTTCTTTGCCCATAGTCTGATTTGCCAGTTCCATCTTTTCATAAGCGTAGGCATCTACCTCTTCAATAATCTTTTGATCTGGTAATCGCAAACTTGGAGTATATTTTTTAACAGCAAGGGACTTAGCAAGCTTCTCTTGAAATTTAAGCTTATCTGCCAAAGAAGTCTGAGCAAACTCAAGGGCGCGAATCATCTCATCATTACTATACTCATCAGCGCTACCTTCAATCATTGTGATGGCATCTTTTGAAGCAGAAATAAGCAGACCTAAGTTACTTTTATCACGCTGCTCTTGACTAGGATCGACTATAAATTCCCCATCAACGCAAGCCAAATAACAACCTGCGATTGGACCCGCCCATGGGACATCCGAAACCATTAAAGCAGCAGAGGCAGCCGTAATAGCGTGACCTTCCACTGACTGATTAGGGTCGTATGATAGCATGGTTACCAAAAGTTGTATCTCACAATAATAGCCTTCTGGAAACAAGGGACGACAGGGTCTGTCGATAATTCGCGACATAAGAGTCTCATGCTCTGCTAGGCGACTCTCACGCTTGAAATATCCACCCGGAATGCGACCGGCAGCATAAAATTTCTCTCTATATTCAACTGTTAGAGGCAAAAAGCTCTGCCCTTCCTTGGCCTTCTTATCGCTACAAACAGTCGCAAGAAGCACGAGACTTCCAGAACGGTAAACTATAGAACCATGGGCTTGCTTAGCCCACTTACCGGATTCTATCGATATTTCTTGATCATTAGTTTTAATCTTTTCAATTGTTATTGACACAGTATCTCCATTATCATTCAAGAATGATATTTAATTTTATATAATTACTTACGAAGGCCCAATTTCTCAATTAAATCTTTGTAGGCATCTAATCTTGTTCTCTTTAAATAATCAAGCAAGCTCCGTCTTCTACCAACCATTTTCAGAAGCCCTCTACGCGAATGATGATCTTTGGAATGTACACTAAAATGGCTAGTTAATTCTTTAATTCTAGCCGTTAGAAGGGCTACCTGTACCTCAGTGGAGCCAGTATCACTGGGATGTGTTCGATAACTATCAATTACCTGATTCTTTTTTAACCGCGTAACCATACTTAAACTCAACGTGAGCTAGTGTAAATATAGTATTAATCTTGTATAGTTTTTTTTTATTTCTCGATATTTTTCTTTTATATCTAAGGAAAAGAGAAAAGGGAAGCGGGCGAAGGGTCTCGAACCCTCTCCAGAAGCTTGGAAGGCTGCTGTGCTACCGTTACACTACGCCCGCAAATAATAAAAATACTAGTCCTTTAAATTTTCTTGTGCTATAGATAGCATAGCAATCGGTATGCTATAAGATGAACAAGAGACGTATTGCAATCCAATGTCTTTACAAAATTTAATATTGGCTGGATCAGCCCCATGTTCTCCACACAGTCCCAGTTTAATATCAGGGCGAGTCAAGCGTCCGCGCGAAGAACTGATTTCAATTAATTCCTTTACGGGTTCTCCCAAAATTTGAAATGGATTAGTTCCCAATAAGTCATAGGCACTATAATCAGGAAAGAAGGAGTTTATATCATCTCTAGAAAGGCCATTTGTTGTTTGAGTCAAATCATTTGTTCCATAACTAAAGAAATCTGCATAGCGAGCAATATCACCGGAAAGGAGGCTGGCTGCTGGTAATTCTATCATGGTACCTACTTTATACTTCACCTTTGCATTTTCTTTTTTAAAGACATCATCAATAATCTCTACTATCCCTTTGATGCTCTGACCTTCGATCTTTTTACCATTACGAATCATGCTTAACTCAGCAGGGTTCATAATCAAGGGAACCATAATCTCTGGCTCTACTTTCAGTCCCTTTTTACCAAGATTAATTGCAGCTTCGATAATAGCCCTAACTTGCATGTGATATATTTCAGGATAAGTAACCGCAACACGACATCCACGATGCCCTAGCATAGGATTAAACTCGCCTAGACCCTCAATCCGGCTACGTAACTCCTTCTTGTCAGGACGAATACCTTTAGCCACAAGATATTTGCAATATTCCTCGAAACTTTCATTACGGTTTGGTAGGAATTCATGTAAGGGAGCATCTAAAAGGCGAATAGTCACCGGATATGGTGCCATCGTTTCAAACAAATCCTGAAAGTCACTTCTTTGGGTAGCATGTAAATCTTGCAAACATTTTATACGTTCTTCAACCGTGCTCGAGAAAATCATTTCTCGAAAACGCATAATCCTATCATCCGCAAAGAACATATGTTCTGTGCGACACAAACCGATACCAAAGGCACCCATCTTCTTAGCTACCTTAGCATCGCGACCCAAGTCAGCATTAGCACGGACTACAAATTCTGGCTTGATATACTTACGAACTATTTTGATAAAATCTACAAGACCATTTTTATCTGGATCAGGACTTATGAGATCTCCCTGACCTAGGTATATAGAAGGTGACTTGTAAGTTGGGGCATCTATAGTAACGTAGTCGCCTTCATTAACAGTGACACCATCCAGACTAAATGATTTCCCAGATATTCTAATCTCTGAGTTTATAATAGCTACCTTGCCTATGGAGCGCGCCACTACGGGAGCATGAGATGAATATCCACCTTCAATAGCAATAACACCTTGCCCAACCTCAATGGCCTTCACATCCTCGGCATAGGAAGAGCTAACACAAAGTATCATACGACTATCTATGCCGTTTTGTACTGCAAGGTGATGAGCTGACATAAGGGCATCAGCAGAAAAATAAACTTTCCCGACAGCAGCCCCTGGAGAACCAGTTAGACCACCGCTAACGTGAGCTATACCTTCCACTGAATCTTCTCTGACAACAGGATGGAGCAAGGAGAGTAACTGAGTCGGCAGGATTTGTTGTACCAACCATTCTTCTTTGACTGATTTATTTGCTAGAAGATCAAGCAATGTTCGAATGTGAGCCTGAGTAGATTTTTTATCTTCTGGATTTTGGCTGATAATCCAGAGTTTTCCCTTTTCTACTATGAACTTAATCTGACGTAATTCATGAAAACGGTTCTCTAATAATTCAGCTATTTCCTGTAATTTTTTCAAATAGTTAGGAGCGATAGTCTCAATTTTATTTTCCTTTTTTTCGAGAGTATAAGAATTTTTTTGGTAATAACCATTTAGCTTAGAGTCACCCGTCACAATATCGCGAGTATGATAGACCCCAACGCAATCAGCATCGCTTAAGTTTCCAAAAACTATCCCTTGGATCATAATTGCAATATTATCACTCTCATCTAAATCAGGTTCGTAATAACGTTTCGCAGCAAGCCTTATAATTATCTCTAATAACTTATGAGGAGAATAAGGGACTTTGTCTTCACCGATTAGTTCTCGCATCTTTTGCGAACGTAACTCTTCTTTGCCCTTCGTAGCCGCTTCTATTTTATCAAATTTCTCTACAGGTATATCATAAAGAACAGTGCCAACAGTACGAAGCAAATAACAATACTCAAACCACGCCTTCTTTATATCCCCTAATATTTTACCAAATCCCTCAATAGTCTCCGGATTTAGACCTATGTTAAAAACTGTAGGATAAATTGCTAAAGTAAGGTTTGGGCTAAAAATGATTTTTAGTAGCAAGGGATCTTTCTCATCGCCAAATTTGCGACCTATCACTGCTTCAACTTCACTAAGCCCAGTTTTAAGCAATGAGCTTAGATCGATCTTATCTATATTTATACATGTTTTAGAATCGATTACAAATCCAGGGACCACCGGAAGCTTCAACGAAGCCAACTCAAAAGCAAGCTGTCCTCTTTTACCACAAGCCTCCCAAACACTTTTATCTAAAACACAACCTTTTTGGCTGAAATTATATGCATTAGCTAATCTACTTGCCATAATTATATTATTGAATTATTAAACGATTCAGTGTCAAGTATTTTTATAGATAGTTACACAATTTCTTCCATTTGCCTTGCATTGATACAAGGCATTATCTGATAATTTTACAAAGTCTTCTGCTTTTTCAATCAAATTATCATGCAAGGGATAACTGGAAACTCCAATAGATATGGTAATATTCACCTTTTTATCGCCTATTATAATTGGAGTACTTTCAATTTTTTCCCTGATTTGCTCTGCTAAGTTTAGGGCTTCATTCTCATCTTTACCCGGTAAAAGCACTGCAAACTCTTCTCCTCCATAGCGCCCCGCCATATCTTGATTTTCTTTAGAATGAACAATGTCACGCATTATTCGAGCCAATTCAACCAAAGCCGCGTCACCTCCTTGATGCCCATGCTCATCATTTACTTTTTTAAATAAATCAATATCAGACATGAACAAACTTAAGGCTGTATTATTATGCTTGGCTTTTTTGTATTCCTGTTTCATGTTACTTAGTAAATAATGCTTCATATACAGACCCGTTAGTGAATCAACGGTCGCCATTTTGTGAAGCTTGGCATTATAAACAGCAATAGCTGCCTGAGTCGCTAATATATCTAGAATATACAAATTTTTTTTGCTGAAAGTTTTATTTCTTTTATGATTTATAATTTGGATAGTCCCCAAAACATTAGATCTTGCGATGAGTGGGGCACACATCATAGTCCGAGTCTTAAACTTGGACAATTTATCTGCTCCCCTATAAAAACGACTATCATTTAGGCAGTCTTCAATAAGAACTGATTCTTTTGTTTTAGCAGCCCACCCAGCAATACCATCACCGAGCTTAAGGCGAACATCCTTTAAACTTTCACTATTTTTATCCAGCTTAATTGTATGAAAATATAGAACCTGATTTACTTCATCAAAAAGCATTAAACTTCCTGCTTCGGCCTCGCAAATAAGTTTTGCTTTTTCTATTAGAGAATCCAATATTGTTTCCAAATGAATTGAACTGGAAAGAGAAGTATTAAGATCAAGAACCTCAAGCAAGTCCCGGTTCTCTTTTTCTAATTCCTTGATAATAGCAGCTGAATCAATATCTTGAGACATACTACTTTAATAATATTCTGCTCTTTCCATATTTTAGCTTTATTATTTATTTAAATAATTTGTAACAATCCTAAGCCATAATTAAAGCAAAATCATGGCTGACCAATTACGAAAGTCATCGTAGTTGTCGCACTACCACCTATATTCATACTAATCCCGTTTTTGGCACCATCTATCTGATATTCATCAGCTTGTTGAGTAACTTGCTTATAAATATCATAAACCATTCTAACACCAGAGGCACCGACAGGATGCCCTGCTCCTATCAGCCCTCCCGATGGATTAATAGGGGTTTCCCCACCAATTTCAATCTTAGCATCTTCAATGGCTTTATATTCCTCACCCGGCCCTGTCAAACCAAAAGCAGATATAGCGGCATACTCACTCGAAGTAAAGCAATCATGAGTTTCAATGACATCCATATTCTTGACATCTAATCCTGAACGGGAATAAGCATCAACGACTGCTTGGCGAGTCCACGGCAAAATATAATCTTGTCCTTCTGCTTCCTCGGCCTTTTTATAAAATTGTAGTGGCGCAACGCGATGTCCCCAACCTTTAATTAGAGCAAAGCTGTCCATAGAACGATTTGTCTTACTAGCAAATTCTTTAGCATAAGCAGGGCTTGCCAAAACTATCAACGAGGCACCATCGGTAACTTGAGAACAATCACTAATACAGAGTCTACCACCCACAGAAGCATTATAGCTAGAATCTCTTTGATTAGCATGAGATGAATCCATAAACCAATTACGGGTCTGGGCTTTAGTATTTAGTTTTGCATTAGCATAATTGATACGCGAAATCTCAGCTAAGTTTTGCATTATACGATTTTCACCTAACTTGGGACTTCGCTGTATTATCAAGTCAGCTAATTTACCGAAGAGCTTAGGAAAGGGAAATGAAACCCCTTTGGCTTCTTTTTCATAATAGGCAGCTGTTCCCAGAAAATCACCACCAACACTAGCATTTACCGTTTTCATGATTTCCATACCCAAAACAATGGCTAAGTCATAGTCTCCAGCTTCGATATGTGCCCGCGCAGAATTTAGAGCAACTGAACCAGAAGCACAAGCGGCTTCATAGCGTGCACCCGGAACTCCATAAAAAGCAGGATGAAGCTCTGTTAGAAATGCTCCCAAATGACCTTGATTCGCATATTGCTCGGCATCAAAGTTACCAACAAAGACCGCTACCCGGTTTTCTTTATTAAGACGTTTAATTTCTTCGTATCCTATGCCTGTAGACTCCAAGCCGTCTTCTGTAACTTCTCTCATCATCGAGAGGAATGTCTTCCCCTCCTTAGTCCAGTTACGTGAGAAATCTGTCTGAATCCCTCCAAGTATGAATGGCTTTTGTGCTGTCATTATATTTTATAATCCACTTAGTTTGAACAACGCTATTTTTATTATTATATTCCTTTACACTCAATAACCACGTTAGATAGGTTAGCTTTTATTAACTATGAAAATTTGTAAAGGGAAAAAAAATATTGCACTTATCGGTGCACGTGGATCTGGGAAATCTGAAATTTCAAAGCAATTATCAAAACTTTCGCTATGCCCTGTCATGAGCACCGATATGCTAAGCTCATATGAAAATGATGGTCTTAGCATTACTGAAATTATAGAACAAGAAGGTTGGGAAAACTTCCGCAAATTAGAGTACAAAATACTACTGAAACTAGCTAAAATCAGAAATATAATCATTGATTGCGGAGGAGGCATCCTAGTTGATATTAAAAAAAATAAACCTGAGCAAAAATCAACTCCGTCTAACAAAAAATATCTCAAAGCATACTCCGAAATATATTCCGAAGCTAAGGCAAAGCTTCTCAAGCGACATTGCCATCTAATATATTTGCGTTGCCCTGAGAATTACTTAATAAAATTTAATGAGGATTTTAGTACACAACTTAAAACTTATAATCGCCCCCCCTTCTTCAAAACTGATTATTCTAAACTACTTAAAGAACGCTTTATACATTATGAAAAAGTAGCAGATACTATAATTGATATGAAACAAGAAAATTCTCTAGAAGAGCTAACAAATTTTATTTATCAGCAATATTTTCGGTAGCTTAATTCTCAATAAATTCTTGACAGCAAGTGTTTTTTATGAAGTCTTGTATCTGAACAATATAAAGATGAAACGGATAGTAGCGATTGAACAATGAATTTAGATAAAAATGGCTTAGTGATTATCGGAAATGGCATCGCTGGTATTACGGCAGCACGCAAATTACGCCAGTTGCATCCCAAAATACGCATTCGAATCATTTCATCAGAGTCTGATCTTTTCTTTTCTCGCACCGCTCTTATGTATATCTACATGGGTCACATGTCTCTTAAAGATACCCAAGCCTATCCAAAAAGTTTTTTCGCTAAAAAAAATCGTTTGGAATTAATCAAGGATCATGTAGATGAGATCCACATCGAGGCTAAGGAACTAAAACTAAGAAAGCAAGCTAAAATTGAGTACGATTTCCTTTTATTAGCAAGTGGTGCTAAATATAACAAATTTGGCTGGCCCGGTCAAGACTCAGATGGTGTGCAAGGTCTCTATAGTCTCCAAGATTTAGAATTACTTGAAAAAAATACCAGCAAGCACAAGGTAAATCATGCTGTAATAGTAGGAGGTGGGCTGATTGGAATTGAATTAGCAGAGATGCTACACGTACGAGGAATTAAAACGACTATGCTTGTTAGAGAAAAAAACTACTGGAACAATGTGCTCCCTCTTGAAGAATCACAAATGATTAACGAAGAAATTCGGGAGCATCACTTGGATTTACGGCTTGAAACAGAGCTAAAGGAAATTTTAGCTGACAAAGATGGTCGAGCAACTGGAGTAATTACAAGTCGCGATGAAAAAATAGAGTGCCAGTTAGTCGGCCTTACAGCAGGTGTTAGCCCAAGAATTGAACTTATCAAAAATAGTACCATTGAAACTCAGCTTGAAACCCAACGAGGGATACTAGTTGATTCTCACATGCAAACAACTAACAAATATATTTTTGCTGCTGGTGATTGTGCTCAATTACGCAACGCCGATGCAAGCCCTGGCCCTGTTGAACAACTGTGGTACACAGGGCGTACTCATGGTTCTGTTGCTGCTCGCTTTATTGCAAAGCGAGCATACGAAGCAGAAAATAAAAATGAACAAGCTAATTCTATCTCAGCTGAGCCTTACAATAGAGGGACTCATTTTAATTCAGCAAAATTTTTTACGATAGAATATCAAACATACGGCCAAGTAACTCCCAAAATAAAAGCAGGAGAGACCTTTATCTGGCAGGATAAAAAAGCTAAAAAATTGATCCGCTTGCTTTGGAATGCGAGCAGTCCAGAAAGGATTATTACTGGGATGAACTTTTTGGGAACACGCTATAGACAAAATGTTTGCACTGAGTGGATTGAGAAAAAAAAGAGTCTAGAATATGTAGTCAAACATTTAGCTAAAGCCAGCTTTGATCCCGAGTTTTATAAGCCTAGTTACCGCTCCTTTCAAAAGGCTTTTAAAATGCCTTTTGAGTTACATAGACCCTTATGAGAACCCTTGTGAGGCCTAAAGCAAAATATATTTTTATTACTGGTGGCGTATGCTCTTCTCTTGGTAAGGGAGTTACCACAGCAGCCTTGGGTTGTTTACTAGAAAGCCGAGCTTACAAAATCACCTTACAAAAAATAGACCCCTATATTAACATAGACCCAGGTACAATGAGCCCATTCCAACATGGCGAGGTCTATGTAACTGATGATGGTGCCGAAACAGATTTGGACTTAGGCTATTATGAGCGTTTTACCAATAATGTTAAGCTCTCCAGAGAGAACTCTATAAGTACTGGTCAAATATATGATACAGTCATCCGGCGCGAGCGAAGTGGGAGCTACCTTGGTCGTACGGTCCAAGTAGTTCCACATATAACAGACGAAATTAAAAGTCGCATTACAGCATTAGGTCAAACAAAAGAAGCAGAGT
>JABAAI010000019.1:12547-12928 GCA_014238825.1 Leptospirales bacterium | reverse complement strand
GAGTAGCTTTTTTTAATAATTTTTAATATTTTTTTCTTGCTTTTTATATACTCTTCGTTAAATTGAATAATAATAATTAAGTTAATGTAGTAATGTATTTTAAACTATCAAAGGAGAAATAATATGAAAAATGATACTAAATTTACAATAGCACAATTGATGGATTTACCAAAGGAAGAGATTAAAAAATTAGATAAGCTTATTGTTCCTAATAATGATGAGAAAACTGATGAAGAAGCTTGGAGGAGACGCGGAGTAAAAGCGGCAAAGACTGCCTTAGAAGATAGTGCAGAAGCGATAAATATCCTTTTAGGTAAAAAGACCTCTTGAAAATAGGAGGACCCTCTCGAAATGTTCGTTTCAGTGTTTTTTCTTTTTTTT
>JABAAI010000019.1:0-12537 GCA_014238825.1 Leptospirales bacterium | reverse complement strand
GAAGATTCCTTATTAAAACAGAAAAAAATCAGATCATCCGGATGCTATTTAGATAAAGCTCTATTAGAAAAAGCTGTAACTTTTTATTGGAATCAATTACCAGCACTAAAACAAGAGTATGGCATAACGGATAGGATTGATAGATATAAAGTTGCTGCTTCTGCGACGATTGCGATATACATGCATACACCCATTAAAATTCCAAAAGACACACGTAATAGCTTTGCAATATTCAGTAACCATATTTATGCTATTATCTGTGGTATGGCTAATCTAGCTGGTAATGATGGACTATATCATAGTATTCCTCCCGACGAACAAGCAAAATTATTTCAGCAATTAGATAAAAAAAAAGCCAAAGTTATTTCTCTAGCATCTCAGTACAAACTGCTTGAAAAAGCATATAATGACCGCCCTCTAGAAATTCTCTGAGTTTGGCAATCATAGTAAGCGCAACGAATACTGAATATTATTTTGTGTTAATATAAATATTTCTATTAATCTGCTCGCAACTATAATCACTTAGGTTTTTATAATTAATTTTCACGAACGATGTCGGCCCCAACAGATCTAAGGCGCTCTTCTATTCTGCTAAAACCACGATCAATTTGAGCTATATTCTGAATGATTGAAACGCCATCGGCACAAAGAGCCGCGATAAGTAAAGCCATCCCCGCTCTAATATCTGGGCTTGACATCTTTGCTGCTGATAAAGGAGATGGTCCAATAACAACTGCTCGATGTGGGTCACATAAAATAATATTTGCTCCCATAGCGATAAGTCTATCTGTAAAAAATAGGCGCGATTCAAACATTTTCTCATGTATGAGAACAGTCCCTTTTGCCTGTGTTGCTGCAACTAAAGCTACAGAAGTCATATCAGCAGGGAAACCAGGCCATGGTGAACTGTCTATATGTGGGACAGCGTTACCTACATCATTAATGACTTCGATAGATTGAGATGGAGGCACTATAAGGACATCCTTTTCATAGTAGCATTGTATTCCTAATCGAGCAAAAACCATGCGAATCATTCTTAGATCACTTGGCCTAGTATTTAAAATAGATAACTTACCACCTCGCAAGGCAGCAAGTACGATGAAGCTACCCACTTCCAAATAATCTGCTCCAATTCTATGTTCTATTTTCCGTCCGGTAGTTAATTTTTTTACTCCTTCGATACGCAAAGTATTACTAGAGATTCCTTCAATTTTTGCTCCCATTATTTTCAAAAATTCGCATAGGCCTTGAACATGTGGTTCACTTGCAGCATTACGAATAATGCTTTCTCCTTCTGCTACGCAGGCAGCACAGATAGCATTTTCTGTAGCAGTTACCGACGCCTCATCCAAAAGAATATCTGCACCCTTTAATTGAGTGCAAGTTATTTCATAACCTTCAGTATAGTATTTTATACGAGCGCCTAAGGCTTCTAAAGCCATAAAATGAGTATCTAAGCGTCTTCTACCAATACGATCTCCACCCGGACGTGGTAAAAATACTTCGCCATTGCGGGCTAAGAGTGGACCTGCTAGGGTAACCAAGCCACGCAATTTTCCACATAACTCTATTGGCAATCGTGAACGGAGAGTACCTTTGGATTCTAATGATAACGTCATGTTTTTTTCATCATAGGATACATTAGTCCCAATATCTCTTAGTATTTCTTGCATCAAATTTAGATCTTCAATGTAAGGGACATTGTATAAGCAAACCTCATCCTCTGTTAGTAAACTTGCTGAAATGACAGGTATAGCTTCATTTTTATTACCCTGAGGTGTAATTGTGCCTTGGATTGGCAAACCTCCCCTTACTTTAAAAACATTGCTTTTTTTTTCTTTCATAATTATGGATAAATAAGACTAGGTAATAAAGTCGCCATTTCAGGAATCAAAATTAAAAGTAATATTACTAAAATTTGGATTATAATAAATGGTACTGCACCTTTATATATCGAAGTTGTATGCACCGAATCTGGAGCGACACCACGCAAATAAAAAAGAGCAAATCCAAATGGAGGAGTAAGAAAAGAAGTCTGTAGGTTTAGAGCAATAACAACTCCCAACCATACAGGAGAAAATCCCATATCCAAAAGTATAGGCCCAACTATAGGAACAACAACAAAAGTAATCTCTATAAAATCAAGAAAGAAACCTAAGCCAAAAATTAAAAGCATGACGATGCCAAAAGTAAGCCATTTCCCTTCTGTTCCACTGATCCCAACTATTTCTGGCAGATTTTCTAAGAAAGATCTCACAATATCATCTCCAGCATAAGCACGAAAGACTAGTGAGAACATACTGGCACCAATCAAAATCATAAACACCATTGAGTTTATTTTAATTGTGCTTTCCAGCATTGACTTCAAAATATCCTTATTAAATCTTTTTTTAATAAAAGCAAGTAGCAAGGCTCCTACACAACCAACAGATGCGGCCTCTGTAGTTGTAGCGAGACCAAGAAGTATGGAACCCAGAACACCTAGTATTAAAAGGAAGGGAGGTATTAGCGCTTTTAAAATATCTTGGAGGGAATTCTCTAGTCCATTTTCTGCTTCCTCAAAAGATCCCGATGATATTTTTGAGGAGTCTTCCGGGGCCTTAAGCAGATCCTTTTGTAGATAGGAATAGATCAAAATATATAATAGATAAAATATAACTAAACATATTCCTGGTATCAATGCACCAGCAAAAATATCGCCTACTGAAACATTATCCCCAGAATAAATGTTACGGTTTAGCAATGATTGTTGGTAAGCAGAGCTGATTTGATCACCAAGAATCACAAGTACAATACTCGGAGGAATTATTTGTCCTAAAGTTCCAGAGGCACAAATAATTCCACAGGCTAACTTAGGATTATAGCGATTTTTAAGCATTATTGGTAGAGATATCAACCCCATCGTAACTACAGTTGCACCTACAATTCCAGTTGAAGCCGCAAGCAAAGCTCCCACAATGCAAACAGAAATCCCCAGACCTCCTCGCACTCTGCCAAACAAACGAGCCATCGTCTTTAAAAGATCTCCAGAAATACGCGTATGCTCTAGAATAACTCCCATAAATATAAAGAGAGGTACTGCAAGTAAAGTCTCATTAGTCATGATCCCGTATAAACGATTGGGATAAGCTCCTAAGTAATTGAGATCTAAATCTCCTAGTAGTCCGCCTATCATAGCGACTAGTAGGGCACTTCCTCCTAGGCTAAAGGCGACAGGGAAGCCACTAAGAAGGCTTGCTATCGTAACTAAAAGTAGTACAATAATGTATATTTCTTCCATAGGAGTGTGAGGATATCAATATGAGATGATTTAGTTTATCATTCTTAATTCTAAATTATCTTCTCCTAAGTCATAATCTTTTATTACAGGGGCCTTTATCATAAATTTTGGGACACGTAGTATGTTTTTTTCTTTGCTAAGTTTTGTGATATTCTGTACTCTTAAATTTTCTACAATTTCTTGAAAATATTTCTTAGAGCGTAGAATATATATTCTATCCTCTTGATCTATTCCCTTTTTAATCATTGAAAAAAGTCCTCCACCTCCTTCCACTAAAACCTCATTATAGCCTCTTTTTGACATTATTTTTCGTAAAGCAAAAGTAAATTTTTTCCCTTGATATGCAGAAGGTAAAACATCATAAAAATTAATTTGTGGCATAACTTTTTTCCATATCTTATGATATCTCTTTTCTACTAGGAAAACAGCTTCCTTATGAGTCTTCTTGGTGAGTCTTAATTGGAAAGAAAAAAAATCAGCAATTTGAGGATTATATCGTCCAAGTATAAAAACTCTTTCTGGTTGGTAAGAAAGATGGGATTTACTCAGTTGATTTATTATTCTAGTAATATTTTCAAATAAGCTATCACAAAAAAGGTCACCTTTATTATAAATATTTTTATTTCTATTTTTTTTGCTACTAGTAGATAAAACTGAAGCTAAGTCTGATTGCTCTAGCGTGTCTATTCTAAAATCTAAGCGTGGTTTATCTGTGATGATAGTACCCATACCAATTAATACAGCATCAAATTTGGCTCGTAACAGATGTCCTAGACCCGATGCCGGAGTATGGGAAATAGGGAGCCTAGTACCACGTATTCCCATCACTCCATCTTGGCTACAAGCTACTTTAAGATGAAATCGGGGCCTTGATTTTGTAATTCTAGATAAATATCCACTAAGAAAAGCTTGACCTAATGAAGTTACAGAACTTGTCTTATTTTTTTTACTGATTAGAAACTTAGCTCGTTTGCCATTTTGAGCTAAAGTTGCTAGCCCAGATTTTGATAAAAAAGGATCTCTTTCCCAAGATAAAATAACTTCAAGATTTGCTTCTGCTAATATACTTTGAGTACAGGGAGGTGTACGACCCTGATGATTACATGGCTCTAAACTAGTATAGAGCCGTAGCTTATGAGCTCGAAACTTGTTTTTATTTTTATTATATAACTTATGCCATTCATCTAGACAAACAATTTCTGCATGCCTTTCCCCAGGAGCTTCTGTAGCCCCTCCTATCAATTTAATAGATGAAGGGACTTTGACTAGAAGAATACAAGCTACTGGTGGGTTTGGAGCACAAGACCCCATAGCCAAGAGAGATTGAAATGATAATTCTTTATAAATAGCAAGTGATAATTTTTTTTGCATGCAATTCTATTAGCCTATTAAATAAAGCACTCATGATTAAGAAGACTATGATTCAGATTTCCTTAGGTTTTTCCATTCCGGAACTAAGTGGATATTTTATTTTTTAATATTAATATCTTCAATTGTTGAAACGAAAATAAGAAATATCTCCATCTTGCATAAGATAATTTTTCCCTTCTAAACGTAACTTGCCATTCTCACGGGCTTTGGCAAGAGATCCTGCTGCCATGAAATCAGAATAGGAAGTAATCTCTGCGCAAATAAATCCATGCTCCATATCACTATGTATTTCACCTGCAGCCTGTGGAGCAAAGTATCCTTGACGTGTTGTCCAAGCCCGCACCTCTTCTTCTCCCGCTGTAAAAAAAGTCAGTAATTCAAGTAAAGAGTATGAAGTATGAATTATTTTATTTAAACCTGTTTCATCTATTCCTAGTGTCTCTAAGTATTCCTTTTGCTCACTAGGACTCAGAGATGAGAGTTCTTCTTCTATCTTGCCACATAGACGTACAACTGGCGTACCTTCCTGCTTTTGCAAGTTCTTCTACTTCTTTAGTATATTCATTGCCTTTTGCAATGCTTGCCTCATCAACATTACAAATATAAAAGCTAGGTTTTGCTGTAATTAGTTGAAAAGTACTAGCTAAGTTTTTTTCCTCTATACTTAGATTTATATCACGCACGAATTGACCATTCTCTAGTTCTTTGAGAATCTTCTCTGCCACAGGGAGTAGTACTTTGGCTTCTTTATCAGGAGAACGAATTCTTTTTTGAAGTTTTTCTGTTTGTCGTGTAAGCGATTCTAAGTCAGCGAGAGCAAGCTCTGTATTTATAATAGAGAGATCTTCTTTAGGCGAAACTCTATCTCGCACATGAATTATATTATCATCTGCAAAGCAACGAAGGACATGGGCGACGGCTTGTGTCTCTCGAATATGGGAAAGAAACTTGTTGCCTAGGCCTTCACCTCTGCTTGCACCCTCAACTAGTCCAGCAATATCTACAAATTCTGTACTAGTAGCCACCACCCGTTTAGGGTTTATCTTATTAGCTATATCATTTAAACGTTTATCTGGAACATCAATCCGACCTATATTTGGCTCTATAGTACAAAAAGGATAATTAGCAGATTGTGCTTGCGTGCGGGTAATGGCGTTATATATAGTTGATTTACCAACATTCGGTAAACCTACAATTCCGCACCGTACAGACATTTGGCATATTTTAATTTTTTAATATTATTGCAAAGTTTTTTTTATTTTAACTAAAAAATTACTATCTATAAAGAGAGATATTTATTAAAGATAATATAAGTTATAATTCTTTCTTAATAATAGAATGCAAAAGTTAAAAACAAATCGGCTAATTGTCTTAATAGCCATTGTTGCTTTGGGGCTAGTTGGATTCATTACTCTTTCCTCTCCTCCTGGTACTGGGAAAAATGAAATAGAATATACTGTGCTAAAAGGAAGCAGTTCAAGTAGTATTGCAAATGACTTGAAAAAGCACAATGTTATAAGTAATGCGAGCTTTTTTAACTTATATTTACGTTTTACTGGTCGAGCAACTAGCATCCAAGTAGGCAAGTACAAGTTGCATAATGGAATGTGGCTGAATGAGCTAGCAAACGTGCTTACGACAGGCAAGGTCACATTAAACTCAATCACAATCCCAGAAGGCTGGAATCATCGTCAAATTGGTGATCATTTTACTGAAAATGGTCTCGTAAAAAATAGAGCTGAATTTATAAGAATAAGTCAAAATAAAGCTACTCTAAAAAAGTACAACATCCTTGACACTTCTACAGAGGGTTATCTCTATCCAGAAACATATTTGATACCAGATGGATATTCAGGACTTGAGTTGCACAATCTAATGTTAGCTAAATTTTTTAAGATATTAGAAAGGCTTTCATATAAAAAATGGAACCCTCAGGAATTACGTAAACGAATTATTTTGGCTTCCATCGTGGAGAGGGAGGCCAGACATCCACAAGAAAGGCCAATTATCGCTAGAGTTTTCCTAAATCGCTTAGAGAAAGGCATGAGACTGGAATCCTGTGCTACTGTGCAATATTTATTTGAAAAATCGAAACCAAAACTTTATTTAAGTGACCTCGCAATCCCATCACCATATAACACTTACAAAAATTATGGTTTGCCACCTAGTCCTATTGCTAATCCCGGCAAAGCAGCCTTAGAGGCAGCCTTTCTCCCAAAAAATAATGATTTTCTCTATTTTGTTGTTAAACCAGATGGAACGCATCATTTTTCAAATAATTACAAAGAACATCTTCGGGCTAAGAAGCATTACATAGATTCAGATATTGTGAGGGAAGACTAATGCGAGCACAGCCCAAGCATTTATCTTGGCTATAGAAAACAGCAAATTGTCCCGATGCAATTCCTTGATCACAGCCTTTTATACGAACAAAGAGTGGCTTAACTAACACATCTTCTATCTTACAATGATAAGCTAAAGTGCCATGACGTAATTTAACTTCTAGAGCCTCTAATTCTGAATTTGTAGGAGTTTTACCAGATATCCAATGTACATCCGTAGCATAAAAGCAGTCTCTTTTTTTATCAGGTGAATAATAATTACGCGAAACGTATACCTGATTCCTTTTAACATCCTTAGCAATTACAAACCAAGGTCCTCCTGATAGTCCTAAGCCTTTCCGTTGCCCTATGGTGTAGTACCAAAATCCAAGGTGTTCGCCAATAGTTTTTTTACTTTCGTATTCTATAATTTCACCGCTTTGATCTGCTAGGTGCTTACTAAGAAAATCAGAGAAACGAATCTTGCCTAAGAAGCATAGCCCTTGACTATCTTTCCGCTCTGCTGCGGGCAGCTTCCATTTAATAGCAAGTTTACGGACTTGGCTTTTTGTATAAGGTGCAAGGGGGAACAAAGCCTTAGCAAGTTGTTCTTGATTCAAGCGAGACAGGAAATAGCTTTGATCTTTTACAAGATCTTTACTTTTAAACAACTCAAAGAGAGACGTTTTTTGTTCTACATTTGCATAATGTCCCGTTGCAATTTTGTCATACCTTAAACCCTTTTTGCTCAAGGCCTTATAGAATGCTCCAAATTTAATACGATGGTTACAAAGTAAATCTGGATTTGGAGTACGACCTGCCTGCACTTCACTAAATAGATAACTAAGAATATTTTTTTTATATTCTTGTTGGAGAGGGATAATGTTTAAATTAACATCAAATTGCTCACAGGTTTTTTCGATATATTCTAAATCCTCTTGCCACGGACAATCAACTAAAGAATCATTTTCATCCTCTAACCAAATTTTTAGATAAAACGCTTCAATATCATACTGTTTTTGTTTTAGCAGAGCTAGTGCTAATGAGCTATCAACACCACCAGAAAGAAGACAGGCTATCTTCATTAATTTTCACACTCTTTTTTTACTGCTTCCCTTTTGGTAGTTCTTAGGTCATTATAGCTAGTTTGTGTCAGTATTTGTGCAAGTCTTGTAGTTGTTATATCATTGCTTGACATGTCCTTTGATATGAAAGCAACTCGAGCCTGTGTTTCATTTTCTAAAAAGTTTAGAGCAAAGTCTTTTGTTTGTAGGCTCATTGCTTTATAGCTCCTACTATTATTTTTTCTATTCGTTCAGATTGCAAATCGCTTGCATCTAAGCCTTGTTTGAAAACTCCTAATACTGCTTGTAAATGTTCTGGTTTTACTAATTACCAGTTATATTTTTTTTACAAATGTTCTTACTTTCCAAAGCCCACCAGTTGCTCCGTGTTCTATGTCACCCCATACTAAGACTTCTTTATTTATCTTTGTTCATCCCAAAACCGTGTTTATCATTTACACAAGTTTCTTGAATCTTGCCATCTGTTTTGTAACAAGTTTTACTGAGGGCCTTAAGCGTTCCCAATTTATACTTATAGAATATTTTTTTCTTACCGCTATCATAATAATATGTCTTTGTTTTTTTATATAAGTCGTCAACCTTCTTACTTTTGGCTCTTACATAGAAAGTGGTTTTTGTTATTTTTTTGCCATCTACAATGTCATATTTTATATGTGTCTTTGTTTTACCATTTTTGTAGTAAGTGGTTTCTGATTTTTTTATTTTGCCATAATATTTTATACGTGTTTTCGTTGTACCATTTTTGTAGTAAGTGGTTTCTGATTTTTTTGTTTTGCCGGAATATTTTATACGTGTCTTTGTTTTACCGTTTTTGTAGTAAGTGATTTCTGAATTATCGAATCCTTTTTTTGTCTTTGTTTTACCATTTTTATAGTAGGTTATTTCACCTACTATTGTTTCTCCATCGTCTTGGTAGGTTATATACCTTTTTGTTTTGCCGTTGGCATAGTAAGTCGTTTCTGATTTTTTTGTTTTGCCGTCTTCTTGATAGATTATATCTTTTTTACCCTTCTCAATAGGTTCTTTTACATAAATATTTTTTATGCCAATACTACAAACAAGCAGTAAAGACAAGGTTAAAAATATTGCTAGCAAGCGTTGCATCAAGATAGGATTTAATATAGCTTGCTAAAATGTCAAGTTTTTTTTCTTTACTTTTAAACAACTCAAAGAGAGACATTTTTTGTTCGACATTTGTATAATGCCCCGTTGCAATTTTGTTATACTATAAGCCATTTTTACTCAAGGCCTTATAGTATACCCCGAGTTTAATGCAATGGTTACAAAGTAAATCTGGATTTGGAGTGCGACCTGCCTGCACTTCACTAAATAGGTAACTAAGAGCTAAACTTATCCTCCGTCAGCAAATTCTGGATAGCAGGTCATACCACCATCAACATAAATTGTAATTCCATTCACATAATCTGAATCATCAGAAGAAAGCCAAGTTGCGGCTTTTCCTATATCCTCTACAACCCCGACTCTCTTATATGGTATGAGTTTAAGAAGACTTTCTTCGGCTTCTTTAGTAGACCAAGCATCAGTATTTATAGGAGTTTTAATTGCCCCAGGCGAAATTCCGTTAACTCTTATTTTCTGTGGTGCTAATTCCTGTGCGGCTGTTTTCATAAAAAGCAAAACACCACCCTTTGAAGCAGCATAGTTAGCATGCGTAGCCCAAGGAATAATATCATGCACAGAACTCATGCAAATAATTTTTCCTAAGGCACTAGAACGCTCTGGAACGGGACCACGTCTCTGAAACTCGCGCACGGCTTCACGAGTGCACAAAAACTGCCCAGTAAGATTTACTTCAATAACCTTATTCCATTGCTCAAGAGTCATCTCGGCTATTGTAGCATCTCTTTGTAGTCCTGCATTATTAACGAGGATATCGACTGTACCATATTCTTTGACGGCTTTAGTAAACATCGCCTGCACTTGTTGTTCATTACTAACATCTGCATGAGCGATCATAGCTTCTCCACCTTCTGCTTTTATTTCTTGTACAACCTTGCTAGCTTCAGTTTCACCGACAACATAGTTAACAACAACTTTAGCACCGGCTCTACTTAAAGCAAAGGCAACGCCTTTACCAATACCTGAGTTTGCTCCAGTTACAACGGCACACTGGTCTTTTAATTTTTCACTTTTTTCCATATTTGTATTATACTATCCTTATATTTTATTTTTTCTTTGTATACTGTTTTGACTTTTTTATAAAAACGTCATATCTATAAATAAAATCTCTAAAAACAGAGAGAGAAAAATAATCTAAGATTATTTCCTCTCTCTGTAATATCAGAGAAATTAATACCAAACTACTTGGAAAGTTTTGGCCAATTCTTAATTGCTCTTTTTATGTACAATTTCTTTTTTGCACGCCATGTTTTCTGGACATCTTTATCATAATTCAGATATAACTTATTATTATGAATATCCCAAGCATCAGGTGATATATCCGAAGTATGTCCTTTAGACACAGCGTAAGCACAATAGCCACCAAACTGAGGAGCATATTTCTTAGGATTTTTCTTAAAAAGCTCAAGATTGGCTTTACTAGAAAAATACCAGTTAGCACCTTTCCACTTATACGAGATTTTTTTATTCCCACGCACTGATTTGCCTACCTTAAAATAAGCTACCGTATCATAACCCTTAATCGCCTTAGTTCCAATCCAAGTTGTATTTACTGGTGCAGCCACTAAGCTTCCAACAAACAAAAAAGTAATAAAAATTAACCAAAACTTTAATCTATACATTTTATATTCTCCTTTAAATTTACTAAAATTATATTTAGATAAATGTAGCCAATCCCTAGTTAGTTTGGGAAGGGACTATCTTATCTCTCAAAACTATGCCTACACGTAATGTAAAAAGAGATTGAATTATGTCAATACTTTTTATTAGAAAACTATCTTATAAATTCAAATTAATTTTGCCCTCTGTATCATAATATGGCAAGGGACATCATGTTTTCTATAAAATCACACACAGGCAACAGAGAGCCACAATAAGAAGATCTTTCCGATAATCATCAAGGGGAAGAAAAATTTGGCTTGGTTGTCCAATTTACGTCTGTACCTGTATCAAAATCGACCTGATTAGCAACAGGCACACCAGAGACATCCCAGCCACTTATATCTTGGTTAAATACAGAAGCACCATTAAACATATTACTCATATCTGTAACGCTAGAGACATTCCAGCCACTTATATCTTGGGTAAAGGCAACGGCATTTTGAAACAGAGACGCCATAGACATTACCTTAGCTGTATTCCAAGCACTTAGATTTTGATTAAACTCAGTAGCATCTCGAAACATACTATCCATGCTTGTCACTTCATATAGGTTTGGGATATCTGAGGGTGAGCCATCATTTTCTGTGAGTTTGCTACAACCCCAAAAGGCACCATCCATAGAATTCCACTTAATGGCTCCCCATTGCGTGATTGCGATGATTTTATCTTTATCTGTAGCTGTATTATTAAAAGATATACGAGGGAAGTGACCCCAAATTTTAATATCATATTTTCCTACAATTTTATAAGTATGCATAGGGGTACTACCGCCAGTAATAAAAGTTTCTGGAGTAGCACCAGGTGTTTCCCCCCAATCTACTTTGAAGTTATAGCCAGTGCCTGTTATAGGGATTGTTATTAATTCATCTGTTGTCGTCGTCACCCATTTTGTTATAAATTGCCTAAAAATGACCTCATCTACTCCCTCAGAGCTAACATAGCAACCGTCAGCGTCAGCATCCGTACCGGTAGCAACAATACTTGGATTAGTATTAGGACAAAAATCGTCAGTATCTAGTACGTTATCACCATCATCATCTGTATCTACATCATCGCTTTCACCATCACCGTCTAGGTCTGACTCAGAGGTCCCATCTTGGCAACCGTCGCTATTGCTATCCGTATTGATATTAGGCGTCCAATCCGTGCTACTATTGGGACAAGCAAGGGTTTCTGGATCAGGGCTTAGGGAACATCCTATTATAAGGAAAGCGACTGTATATGCTATCAAAGTGAGTATATTAACACCTCGCAAAGGGGCTACTAAATTAGCTGAAAAGCCTTTTAAAGATATGTGTTCTATGATATACATTTTTTTCATTTTAGAGTCCTCACTTGAATTTAATATTAATTAACATACCTTATGATAGTATAAGATATATTGTTATCTGTGTCAAGCTTTTTTTAGCAGAAGAGATTTTATCTATATGTAAATTTCATATAATATTATATGTCTATAAAAAATAATACATCTAAAAGCAAATCTGTGAATCCAAATGAAGGCAGCATTTATTTTGAAATCATCATATAATCATCCTATAAATCATTCTAAATTTACATATAAATTACCATCAAATTCAGTTATCCTCTAAATATTATTGACAAAGCAAGTTATAAATTGAGCATGCTAAGTATTAAAGACTATGTTAGAGTTAGTAAACATCGCCGTTAAATCTAT
>JABAAI010000018.1:5568-13200 GCA_014238825.1 Leptospirales bacterium | reverse complement strand
AAAAGAAAAAATTAATAGAGCAGCAGTAGCAAAAATGAGAGGAAGCTTGAATATTTTAAACTGAAGTTGGCCTCCCTTTAGATTTCGCCCAAATTTAGAATCAAGAAAATCATCTCTAGAAGATGGGACCAGGTCTTTTTGCTTTTTAGCACCTAGGGCAACAGCCCAAATACCTATAGCCTCTCCATCATTTAATGAAATTGGATAATGCTCCACATTCTTTTCTAAATTTTCTTTTAAAAATTGAGGAAGTCCTTTAAGTGAAGAAGTTCCTCCACTTAGATAGATAATCTCTGGCATAGGACAGCGTAAAGCTAAAAGAGAACGTTTTACTTCCAAACAAAGGCTTTCAATATAGTAGCGAGTCTCATGAATGATTTTTTTGTATTGTTCTTTGCCAATTTTATTCTGAGAATAAAAACTTGATAGATGCTCTCTCAAATCAGTCAAGTCCAAGTCCAGATTGATTTTCTTTTCGTCTGCTTTCTCTATGTCGATATCCAAAATAGATGCTACTATCTCAGTAATTTGATTGCCACCAAATGGCAAACTACGACAAAAAGCTAAATTACCATCTTTTAGCACGTTTAAGAGGCTTTTGTTTGCACCTATATCTAGTTGGGCAATAATTCGTCCCATATATAGTTCTTCAGGAAAGAAACGTAAAAATCCTGCTAGCATACTCGTGTCTGGAAATAAACCTATCATAAGCGATTGATTATTTGCTAGTGGTTTGACTAAATTTTGAATATTTTCACGCTCTGTACCGAAAGAAATCACATGTGATTTTTCTAGATCAGAAAACCAACGGTGGCCAATAACTTCTATGTCATCTATGCTGGAGGGAAGACTCTCTTCTGTTTGGAAGGAAATAATTTCTAATAACTCTTTTGTTTTTACTGGAGGGATGCTAAAATCACGAATATATAGTTTGTTTGAATCTATCTTTAGGATATAATTGTTTTCTTCGGGAAAGAAAGCTTGAGTAAATCTTATAATGTTATATTCATATTCATCCTGTTCATTTTGTTTGATAAAGCTTTCTTCAGTTTCTTTTAAGTCTAATTCTTTATTATTATCTTTTTTTGCTTTCAGCTTGACTGTCTCTAATTGCTCTTTAGCTAAGATGTTATCACCAAGCGGTCCACTTTCACAAAGGATGCCCTTTATGCTATGGGAACCATAATCAATAATGAGAAATTTATTTTGATTAAAAAACATACTAGTCTTCACTAAAATAGATTAGTTTTTTTGTGTCCTTGTCATAGATGCCCCATACTCTGCGCACAGCAATACTCTTCTCTTCAGTATCGGTTATTAGAGTAATATAGCCTATACCAGTAATTTTATAAAAGCGACTCTTTAATTTAAGGAAGCCAGAGACAGAGCCTTCTCCTAAGAGTTCCTTAGCCAAAGTTATCGTAGAATTAATAATACTAGGTTGTTTCAACTCTGCTAAAGCTTCAATATCTTTTGTATCTTTTACGTACACTTTTTCTGCTCTCAGTTTGAAGAGAGCTGTAACTTCTTGTTTACCCATATTTTCTGCAAGACTATAAAGTACATGATATCTGGCGGCATTAAGATTTACCTTTTCCGTGCCCAATAATTGTTCTGGTAAATATGCTGTTAGGTTATTAGCTAAAACCCAGTCATCACTTTGGATTAACTCTTCTTCGATTTCACCAATGCTAGCCCTTTCATCTTTCTCTTTTTGAAAATTGGCAGGGATGCGCTCACTATAGACAAGATTTTTATCAAAACCAATAACTACGGATAATTCAGAAAGTGAGTACATCGGGCCATTCTTTATTTTACGAGAAGGCTCTAGTGAGCTGTATTCTGCCCTCTCGGCACCGTTGGTAGTTTGAAAGTCATTTAGGTCTATCCAATCAATGATAGCGGCTATGCTATCAATATCCAAGTCTAGGGCCTCAAAGAGACGAGAGAAAATCCGATGATAACTATTATTTAATTCATCACTATTTGTAATCAGATGGTTTAGGTTTAATTTGCCATCTTCTGGCTGTATGCTATAACTTACATAATGATTAGTACACTTGCCCCCTTCTGTACAAAAATTGCTAAGTAGTAATTTTGGTGGATTACTAATTAGCCCTAAGCTAAAAAGTTGTTCTTCTGGTATGCTCCTCAAGGTAAGTATGCCTGCCTCTAAGCCAGCATAAGAAAGTTCACGAGCGCTATAGCCGTCAACGAATGAGCGAGTCGAGCTATAATAACCAGCTGCCTTGCTTGTATATTCTATAACAATCATTGTAATGCCAAAACCAAGGAAGCTCATAGCGAGCAAGATTCCGGCACCCCGGCGACTTATGGAAAGTTGTTTTTGAAAATATTTCATATATAATATTTAAGTTATATTTATTTTAGGACTAGCTAGCGCATTAAAAGTATATGTTTTTTCACCAACTCTTATTTTTAGCTCTATTTGCACTTGAGGAGGGAGTCGCTTTAATTTTCTAGTATCCCATTCCAATAACCAATCTTTTTGATTGCTTAAGTAACGCAATTGAAATGATTCAACGTTGTGAAGTACCTCATAGTGTGCACCACCTTTACCTGGCTCAGTATCGACCATCTCGTCTTCCCGTCGAATGAGGGTATAGAGCCCATCATCCTGATCCCGTAAATAATAAGAAACCTCACGAACTGAAGACGAACCGATTTCTTCTGAACCAGAATGGACCGCAGAAAAACTCACTCTATCCCTTCGCGCACCATCTATACCCTCAGTGCGACCGACAAACCAAAGTCGTTGCCTATTCTTTTGGTAATAGGTTTGGTTTATAGTTGATTTTAGAGTTTGGATGGCGAAAATAGTTTGCCTCTTGGCTTCACGACTAGGCGAAGTAGATGTAGAAATTTTAATAATCCCAGTGCTAATTGAAAAAACAGATAAAAGAAGGATACTAAGAACAAGGATTACAATTGCAAGTTCAACTAAGGTGAAGCCTTGCTGTAAATGAGCTTGCTTGCTTGATAAGCCTCGCTTCAAATTCTTGTTATTTCCTATTATCATTTTTCCTATCATTATTGCCTCTGATAAAGACTAGATCTTTTCGATCTTTGAATGCTTTCTACATGATAAGTTCCGTAGCTACGAGCAGGGCCAGAGCCAGAGCCTTGAGGATATTTTATTGTTACTGTGATTTTAAGTATAGGAATTTCGCCTAGAGAAAACAGACCCTTTTTAGCAGCAGTATCATCTCCTGTCGTTGCATTTTGGATACCAGCAGGTAATTGATCACCAAGTTGAAGACCAATATCCAAATCACCAAAGCTGTTTTCTAAAATCTCACCTATATCTAAGTTTTCTTCACTGATGCTAGTCTGCCACTGGTAGCCAAAATAGAGGCTATCCTCATCAGTGTCTTCACCACTTTCATCTCGTTCTCCTAAATCATTTGTAGCACGAATTTCTGCTAGCTTAGTTTGTGATAGTGCCATGGCCACTGCGAGCTTGTCTGCTTCTATATGCCAATCTAATGCACTGATTGTCGCTGTAATTGCTGTTATCATAACAACAGAAACTATTACTATAGCTAAAGAAACTTCTAAGAGAGTAAATCCAAGCCTTGGTTTTGAGCTAAGTTTCTTGTTATATTTGCTTTTTAGCTTCTTTCTGTTCTTGAATATTTGAATGAATTTTTGATTTAGAAATGAGTTTAATCCAGTAGTTTTGTTTCTTCCCATGAGTCATCCTCCAGTTGATGTTCTATCCTATTTTTATGGACGGTAGCCTTCCCTTTATATCTACTATAGATAATGGTAGCTTCTATATTACCTTTCTTTGGCCCCATGTAAATAACTATTTCTTCTGCTAAGCCGGATGGTAAGAAACGCAAAGTCACTTTACCTTCTTTTATCTCGTTACCGACAGCAGAGCGTATTGCTAACAGTGAATGGCTTGCTGGCAACTTGACTTGTTCTAGGAGAACATCTTCTTTAAGTTCCTCAGAAGTACGATCTAATGTGTAGGCACGGTATCTCTCCTTATCCAAATCAAATTCAAAATGAAGAATAGTATTTGATTTCATCGAGGCATTACGGGCAAAGACCAAGCTATCAGCTATTTTATTAGCCTCTCCCTTGCTAGTGCTAAAAAGAGCCAAATTGCTTACGAGAGAAAGAGAAACACCCATGAGTATAGAAATAACAAGCAAGACCACAGCCATCTCAATCAGACTTAAGCCCCTAGAACTGTTATAATAAGGAGTCTTAGCTTTCTTTAACTTTTGAAAAGATGTAGACAAAATAAGCATTCTTTTTAAAATCGGCTTTATAGTTATGACTGATATTGATACATTTCCTGTAGGTAGCTTACCTCCTCTTGGCGAGGTTCCTAAGCGTATGTATGCCCAGCTCATTCGACCTGAGCGTTTTGGAGAGCCAAAAGATGCTTTCAAAGAAGAGATCGTAAAAGTCTCTAGACCCGGACCAAATCAAGTCCTTGTGGCTGTTATGGCCGCTGGAGTCAATTATAATAATGTCTGGGCATCTTTGGGCTATCCCGTTGATGTGATTGCTGCCAGACAAAGGAAAGGTGCTCCACCAGATGAAAACTTTCATATTGGTGGCTCTGACGCCTCTGGGATTGTTTATGAAGTTGGTTCTAGTGTAAAGGATATTAAAGTGGGCGATGAGGTTGTTGTTCATTGCGGTGCTTGGGATCCCAATGATCCTTGGATCCAAGCTGGTAAAGATTCAGTTTTAGCACCATCACAGTTAATTTGGGGTTATGAGACTAACTGGGGTGCATTTGCCCAATTCACTTGCGTTCATGCTCATCAATGTCTTCCGCGTCCTCGTCATCTAAGTTGGGAAGCCTCAGCATCTTATATGCTAACTGGGGGGACCGCTTATCGCATGCTCTATCATTGGGAGCCTCACACTGTCAAAAAAGATGATGTTGTTTTAATTTGGGGTGCTGCCGGTGGTTTAGGTGCAATTGCTATCCAGTTAGTTAAGGCAGGAGGAGGTATTCCTGTTGCCGTTGTTAGTTCTGATGATAAAATTGATTATTGTAAGAATTTGGGAGCTGCTGGAGTTATAAATCGTAAGAATTTTGATCATTGGGGCGCCTTTGATAATGATATTAATAAACCAGAGGTCTTTTTGGAATGGAGCAAGAAGACTCGTGCTTTTGGTAAGGCAATTTGGGATATCGCTGGGAAGGGAGCTAACCCTCAAATTGTTTTTGAGCATCCCGGAGAAAGTACTATTCCTACATCGATATTTGTCTGTGCAACTGGCGGTATGGTTGTTATTTGTGCGGGTACTACAGGCTATCATGCTGCTGTAGATTTACGTTATTTATGGATGCGCCAAAAACGACTTCAAGGCTCTCACTTCGCTAATGATGTTAACAGCAAAGAATTTAATCAAATGATTATAGATAAGAAAATAGATCCGTGCCTATCCCGTGCCTTTAAATGGGAAGAGACTGGGCTATCGCATCAGTTAATGCGTGAAAATAGACACCCTCATGGTAATATGTCTATTATAGTCGGTGCAGGAAAAGAAGGTCTAGGAAAGTCTGGCTAGCTTTGTTTTAGACTTTTAAAGAAAATCAGAGTTTTGTGTCCTGAGTTTTGTTTCCTTTGAAGGGCTGTGATGCTACTATTACAAATTATTTAAGATAGATTAAGATAGATTAGAAATATATTTGCGATAAGCTTTTGCGTTCATAATGCTTTTTATTTCTGAGCTTTCATTTTCTTCTGGTATTATAGCAATAATCCAAGAGGCGTATGCGTCTTTATTAATTTTTTCAGGATTGTTTAGTAATTGGAAATTAATATCTTGAACTTTACCACTAATAGGAGCACATAGTTCTCCTACGCTTTTAATAGATTCCACTACGCCAAAAACATCTCCTTTTCTAAGAGAGTTGTCTTTTTTTGCACTTATATCTAAATAGACAATATCTCCTAAGGCATTTTGAGCATAGTCTGTAATTCCAATTTTATAAATTCCTTTTTCTTTTTTTGCACATTCATGCTCTTTAGTATAGAATAGACTATCTTCTACTTTTGTATTACTCATAAGGCATATTTTTTCTATATGGTTTTGAGGCAAGTAATTTTAAATAATGAGTTAGTTCATTTTTTATAAAACATTACCTTTTTGCTTGCATTGTTTACTCGTAAAAATGACTCTGCTTTTTAGAAACTTTGCCCTCTTAGCTCAGTTGGTAGAGCGCATCCATGGTAAGGATGAGGTCACCAGTTCGAATCTGGTAGAGGGCTAGAAAGCTAGAGGATAATTAATTTGATATTTTTAGGCTGGTAGTTCAATGGTTAGAATTGGGGTCTCCAAAACCTTAGATGGGAGTTCGATCCTCCCCCGGCCTGCCAAAAATATTGAAGACTTAGCATTTGAAAAAAATGGCGAAGATAAAAATTTCTGTATTATGTTTTGCCCAATTAAAAGAATTTCTTCCTGAGAGGGTAGAGATTGAACTAAAGGGTGGTACTTCGGTTGATATAGCTTGTAAAAGTCTTATTGACAAGCATTCCAGAATTTCTCAAGAGAAGGCACGTCTATTAATTGATAGTTGTGCTTTTTCAGTAGGAGGGGAATTTGTAAATTTGGACTACTGTTTAAGTGCTGAAATGGAATTATGTCTCTTACCACCTCCTAGCGGTGGTTAAAAAAAATAAAATAATTAAGAAAATTTCTTGCCAAGAAGCAAAGATTTTGATATTCGTACTCCGATATAGTAGTTGATATTGTGTTATATCATAAACATTAGGAGCGAAATAATGAGAAAAATGAGAAAAATAAGAAAAATAAAGATATTTACTATTTTAGTTTCGGTTATATGCCTTTTGGCTGTACCACATTTGTTGCAAAGTCAAAATCAACAAGATGCTACTATAGGACAGGGAGAAGAGATAAAGGACCCAGAATCAATAAACCTGGGAGATCAGGATTTATACCTTGAAGTTATGGAAGACTTTGAGAATGCGGAAGATTGGTCAGTACAATCGACTTCTCCGATAGGAGATACAAAAATTATGAAACTTGTTCAATGGGGCGAGATTCGTTCTACTGGAGATGAGGACATTGTACCCCCTAACGAGGAAGCATATTCGCTAAATCAGAGTCCGGATAATCCTAATCATATTTTAGGTGTTAAGTCATTTTTTGGACATCATGGGTATGATAGGGTTGAGTTTAGACCTCCGCATGTCTATTTCATCAAGGGAAAAGCAAAACAATTTTCTATATGGGCTTTAGGAAGAGGCTTTCGTCATTCACTCTATATTAAGCTAAGAGATTATCGTAATAAAATTCATAAGTTGCATATGGGTAACCTGAACTATCGTGGTTGGCGCAAATTGACTGCAGTGGTGCCCGGCTGGCTTCCTCAGGATACTCGCCAAGAATCATTTGGTAAGTATTTGAGTTTTGTTAGCCTTTTTGCTGTGTCTCATCACCATGAGAGGAAAGGAGACTATTATTTTTATTTTGATGGTCTTAAGGTTTTGATTGACCGTTCTAAAATAGACTATCCAGGCTCGGATATTAAAGATAATTGGTGATCAAAATAATGTATATTAATAATATATTAAAGAAAATTAAGGAGAGTAATATAATGAGTATAAA
>JABAAI010000018.1:0-5469 GCA_014238825.1 Leptospirales bacterium | reverse complement strand
TTAGAAAAAGTTGCTATAAAGATCCAAATCTCTCAATTATGCGTAGAGTAGGGAGCCTTTTATTGGAGTGTCTCAATGGTATAGAATTACCAGGCAATGTGAAAGAGATTTCTGTTTGGGTTCTTGGCCGTGGTAATGATTATAACTTAGAAGCTATGGTAGAGGATTGGAGGGGAGAGGTTCATTCTTTAAAGATGGGTTCTGTAAATTTTGTTGGCTGGCGCCCTCTTAGAGTTAAGATACCAAGAAATATCCCTCAAAGTGCTGATAGCTTTCCTCAGACGAGAACACTTATCTTTAGAAAGTTTAAGCTAGTGAAATCTCGAGTCTCTAATTTTGATGGACGTCGATTTGAGGATGTCGTTTATATCTTTTTTGATGAACTACGGGTTTTAGTTTCTGGTTTGCATTATTTTACGAACGAAGGGTCTGGCATCCATTTTGATAAGGTGGATTGTGAGCGCAAAAATAGACTATTCAAAAGAATGCGTGAGAATTCGCGTGTTCCTGATAGATGGCCAGCAGTTCAAAATTGTCAATAAAGAAGAGTCGTCTTAAGTATATTATAAGCTAAGACTGTAAGCACTAGGCTTACAGTCTTGTTGCGTTAACAATTAATTTTTACAAAGTGTTTCGAGAGCTTTCTTATTTAAATCTTCATTATATTTATTTTGATACTTGCCCTGCTCTTCTCTATCCTTGTTCAGGTAGGCCAAGAAAAAATAACAACCACGTTCTCTATTATTTAGCTGATTAGGAGATATATATATTTTTGCTAGTAGATAATAGAGCCTATTTTGTTTATTACTTTTAGGATATCGTGTCAAACAGCTAACAATAGTCTCGCTGGCAATTATTTCGTTTTTCAGTTTATAATAAAAGATCTCAGCAGATAAAAGTAGTGCATCGTCAGCTAGATTGCTTTCTGGAAAGTTTGTAACTATCTCTTGTGCCAATTCTAAGCTCTCTAAATGACGTTTATTTGATAGGAGTGCATAAGATGTTGCCATCAAAGCTTCTGGTTTTAGGTCATCATTATTAAAGGAGTTTAGAATTTTGCGGATAGCATCTAAATCATTGTTTTTATCTATAGCCATAAGTTGTACTAATTCTAAACGTGCGTTATCGGAATAAAGCTTATTAGCATTGATTGCTTGCTTGAAGTATGCTATAGCGTTTTTATTTTTCCCATTTATAAGAGCTGCTATTCCCATTTGGTAAGCTGATGCATTTTTATTTATACTTTGAGGTATAATAGCAAAACTGGACCATGAAAATAATAATAAAGCCATTATGAATGGCAATAAGTAGTATTTATTTTTATTTTGCTTTTTTTGGTACTCTTTCTGGTAATGGAAGAATAGGTACATCTTCAACTCCTGATATTCCCTCTAAAGAGTCGCGAATATCTTCATTTGTCACTTTGCTTTCTAATTGATTATTTTTAATATTTTTTGTTTGTGTATCTTGCATAATTGGAAGTTTTTCATATAGTTGTTTGGTATTTTTATTAGAGTTTTCATATCTTGAGTCTTTTGGATTTGATATCGGAGCAATACGTGGCAATTCATAATCGGTGTTTATCCTTTCTCTATCTTTAGCCAATACCTCACGTGATAAAAGCTCTTCTGGTAAGTCTTTAAGTTCTGGTAAGATAATAGTTGAGCTTTTGCCTAAATTTCTCTCTCGCTTTACTTTTTCTTGGAATTTTAAGAGGTTACGTTTATAGTCACCTAGCTCATAAGCTTTTTCTGCCCCCTTATTCCAAAATAATGTACTTAAGATTACGGCAGTAAATAGCCACAAGATAGCAAGCCCTATACCTGTAATTTTTATAAGGGGGCCCGGTAAAAGATAGGTCATCCTATCAATCCATTCAAAAATTTTATGCATTACCTGTAATGTCGCACAAATATCAATAATTTTTAGTCATATTTTGTTATTAAAATAAAAAAATATGACCAAAGACTAAATATCTAGCATAGTGACTTCCGAATATATATTTCAAGACGCGAGTTAGATAACGATTTTACAATAAGAATAATACTGAAATTATTTGTAATAATCAAAAAATATTTATTTGTCTAAGTATCGTATCCTAGCAGGCACGGATGCCTGTTGACATAAAGTTTCAAGGAGGAAACTATGATTATTAACCATAACATGTCGGGTATTAATACCCATCGAGTGTTAAAATTTCAAAATTGGAAGCTGGACAAGAATCTTGAGAGATTGTCCTCTGGAATGCGAATTAACCGAGCTGGTGATGATGCTTCTGGCTTAGCTGTTTCAGAAAAAATGCGTTTTCAGATACAGGGTTTGCGTCAAGCAGAAAGGAATGTTGAAGATGGCATTTCTTTTATTCAAACGACTGAAGGATATTTGCATCAAATTTCTTCTATCATGCAGAGGATTAGAGTTTTAGCCATTCAAGCTTCAAATGGTATTTATACAGAAACTGACCGCCAGATGATGCAGGTAGAGGTTTCGCAATTAATAGATGAGGTAAATCGTGTATCTTCTCAAGCGGAATTTAATTCGCTTAAGATTTTAGAAGGTGATTTTTCTCGTGATTCTAATGTTGCTTCTATGTGGTTTCATATTGGAGCCAATATGCATCAAAGAGAAAGGGTTTATATTTCGACGATGTCTGCCAGAGCACTTGGCATGGAAAGAGAAGATGGGACGATACTTTCCATTTCATCACCAGGGTTTGCGAATGATACAATAGGTATACTTGATTCAGCTCTTCAACGGCTAAATAGCCAGCGAGCAGATCTTGGTGCCTATCAAAATAGAATGGAGCATACTGCAAAAGGGATTATGGTCGCGTATGAGAATATGCAATCTTTTGAATCTCGTATTAGAGATGTGGATATGGCTGAGGAGATGGTACAATTTGCGAAGAATCAAATATTGGTTCAATCGGGAGTTTCTATGCTTTCACAGGCAAATTTACGTTCTCAAACAATATTACAGCTATTGCGTTAGTATCCATTTATTAAAATATAAGAAAAATAATAATAACAATTTTGCTTTACACTGGTAGAGACTTTATTCAAATTCTCTATCAGTGCTTTTATATTTAAAACTAAGAAATAAAATTTTCAATAATATTGAAATGCTTACCGAAGTATCTGAAAGAAATGTTTGACATTATTATCAAATATACTAAAGAATATATATATGCTACTTAAATCTTACCATATGAATGACGTATTGCTAGTGAAACAAGTAATCGATAATTATGTTCATCCCCCTTGGCTTGCTAAGTACAAAGATATGATTTTTCAGATATGTGATGAGCTCTTGAAAAATGCTCTAAAATCTAACTATAAGTTCCTCTTGCTCTGGGAGCTTGCTTATGATTATGTTTCCAAAAAGGAGCCTAATCTTACAGAAGAAGAAGTTAATACCTGGTTGCGGGAAATGTTCTATTCTAGTGAAAGTTCTCTCATAAAAAAGAATTTAGATAAGATGGAAGTTGGTGGCAACATTAATAAAGAATTGATCCTATTATTGCGACTAGAAAGTATGTTATCGCGGCCTAAGAGTGAAGAAAAATTTAAGCATAAATTACTTTCGAGTCCTGAATTATCTCCGTTGCTGAAGATAAAAAATCTTGCTAATAAACATAACGTTTATATGCATTTTGATCTGGAAGATTCTGGACAGGAAATTATTATTTCCATTCGTAATGATAGTCCTATTTTGGAATCAGATGTAGCACGTATCAATGATATGCGTGCTAAATTTGCAGATTATTATAAGCAAGGACGTCCAGAATATTTCTTTAGGGAAAATATCGATAATAGTGGAGGCGGGCATGGTCTTGGTTATGCTTTGATGGATTCTATACTTATTCAAATGGGGCTAGAACCAACAAAATCGCTCTATCTAGTGCCAACTGATAGAACTACTGTAATTTTAGTACTTCCCACCAAAGAAATCAGCACTTCTTAAAAAAAGTTTATATTACTATTTGAGGATATTTTTATTTTTAAATAAATCATAAATTTGCTTAGCTATTTGTGGTCCAATTCCAGAGATTTGTTTTAGCTCTGCCATGTTTGTTTTTTCTATGAAATTTTTGCTAAAATGTTTTAATAGTGCTTTTTTGCGGACTTGACCAATGTTTTCTAAGTCTTCTATAACGTGTTTGGCAGTTATTTGATTGCGCCTGCTTCTGTGATATCGGACTGCAAAGCGATGGGCTTCATCCCGCATATAACGCAGCAGACGCATTCCAGGTCTGTTAGGATCAAAGCTACTGGGAATTGAGTTTTTTGGGAAGTAGAGTTCTTCGTATTTTTTTGCTAAACTTAAAATATAAAGATTATTTTGACCCAGCTCACTTGCTGCTTCGTAGGCAGCATTTACCTGAGTTATCCCTCCATCAATTAAAATAATATCTGGTAGCTTTGCCTCTTCTTTGAGCAATTTCTGGATTCTCCTTTTTATAACTTCCTTGATAGAGGCGGGGTCATTAATGCCTTTGGTCTCTTTTATTTTATAATGACGATAAGCAGAAGGCTTTGGCCTAGCACCCCAAAAGACTATCCCTGCTCCAACTGTTTCGAAACCTTGGATATGAGAAATATCATAGCATTCCATTTTCTGAGGTCTTTTAGTCAAGCCTAGCATCTCTTTTAGATCATCCAAAGCTATATCTTGATTTGTACTACGAAGGGCGAGTAGTCTATCTTGTAATAGAAACTCTACGTTTTGTTTTGCAGAATGATATAGCCCTGCACTAGTTGTCATTCCTATCCTTTGCGATCTCTCTTTTGTCTTTTCTTTCAAGTTATTTTTATTTGAAGAATTAGAGAGAAAGTGATTAAAATTTATTTTACGATTTGTACGTTCGAAGAGAGTTGCACTAATTAATTTTTTCTCTTTTAGTTTTACAGGGATTTGAATCGAATTAGGGATATCATCTAGTGATAAATAGTAGTCTCGCACAAAGGATCCAAATACTTCCTCATCAGAAACATTGCTTAGACCTTGAAGGGGGAAGGATTTACAGCCTATCATACGGCCATTACGAATTTCAAGAATTGCTATCTGTCCATGATCATCTTTGCGTGCAAGGGCTAAGACATCTTTATCAGTTCCATGTATTTGTACCAGTTGTTTTTCATTAATACGACGGACTGCGTAGATCATGTCACGATATATAGCTGCTTTTTCATAGGACTTACTTGCACTGTATGATTTCATCCGCTCTGCTAATTGTTTTTCCAGTATTTCTGTTTTACCTTCAAGAAATAGTAATATCTCGTTTATAATTTTACGGTATTCTTCTTCAGACACATTTTTTTGGCAGGGTGCTAAGCAACGATTAATATGAAAGTTCATGCAAGGTCTTATGGCACGTTTTAGAGGTAATTTTTGGCGCACCTTACGAATAGGAAAAATTTTGTGGATCATCGCCAAAGTAGCACGAGTAGCTTTTACATCGGAATAAGG
>JABAAI010000017.1 GCA_014238825.1 Leptospirales bacterium | reverse complement strand
GGATCTATAAATACTGATTGATCAAAACTCATTCCCTCTGAGATATTAGAGGCTATTATACTTTTAATTTGTTCCATAAATGAAGCACTCTGCTTAAAAAAGCATCCAACCCTATTATCTAAAATATGAATAAAAAATCAATTAAAATTTTATTCTAGTAATAAAGTCCGTCTAAACTCCTATTCTCGATATACTTTAAAACCCTAGGAATAATATATCTTTTAATTTCCTTATCGACATTAGTTCCTTTTCTTTCCAATAGTAAATGGCGTAAATCAGAGCTAGAACAAGATATTATGTTACTATTCCAAAATATTTGAATGCGAGGAGTATATTTTCTAAATTTTTGGCATAGTGTGGAGCAAATCATTTCTATTTTTTCCTTCGAAAAACCTTCACGCAAATGAACCCAAAATGAATGATAAAATAAAAGTTCTTCTATTTTATGCCACAATTCTAATCCTGCCAGAGAATCAGCACCAATAAGTATCCCTATTTCTTGATTTGGATACTTAGCACGAATTATCCGGCAAGTCTCTGACGTATAACTAGGAGCACCTCTTTTTAATTCTATATCTAATAGATTAATCTGCTTTGGCTTACGATGAAGAGCAGTCTCTTCTTCAAAACTACAGATTAGTTCTTCTAGCATACAGAGACGATCTTTCGTTGAGGCGGATGGCACGTCCCCTTGTTTAAATGGAGAAATGAACGCTGGTATTAAATCAATTTCTATATTCGGGTTATTTTTTAAGATATAGCGTAAGATTTCAAGATGACCTAGGTGTGGTGGGTCAAAAGAACCACCAAAAATTAAGCGGTTTATTCTTAAGAATTCCCCGTTATTTGTTATTTCGCGTCTTCTTATCGTAGAATTATTAGAATTATTTTCGGACTTGTCCATTGCCACTCAAAGTATATGTTGTTGTTGTTAGATCTGTTAAAGTCATCGGCCCTCTAGCATGAAGCCGACCTGTAGAGATACCAATCTCCGCTCCAAAACCCATTTGACCTCCATCATGGAAACGAGTAGAACAATTTACAAGCACAGCTGCTGTATCTACATTGTTTTCAAAATATTTAATATTTTCTAGCCTTTGAGACACTATCCCTTCTGAATGCCCACTTCCATAACGAAAAATAAACTTCAACGCCTCGTCTATATCTTCAACTATTTTCACAGATAAGCTTTCATCAAGATATTCTTTAGAGTATTCGGCATCTATATTTCCCTTCGCTATCAACTCTAGGCTAGGACATATCTTATGACTTTTTGAGCAAGCAAAAAGTTTGGCGCCGGCTTCTCTTAAGCTTTCTAGTAATTCTTTAGTATAGGCAAAATTTTTATGAATAATCAAGTTCTCAATTGCATTGCAAACAGAAGCCCTTTGTAACTTAGAGTTAATTGCTAAGTCAATAGCATGAGATTTTTGAGCAGTCTCATCGATATATAAATTACATACCCCTTTATCATGTTTAACAACCGGGATTCGTGAATTAGCGCTAATAAATTTAATCAATTTTTCACCACCTCGAGGGACAAGTAAATCAATCCATTCTTCTTGCCAAAGCAAAGCAAGCATAAACGCCCGATCTACTTCTTCTACAAATTGGATGGCATCCTCAGCAAGACCGTTCTCCTTCATCGCTTTAGTAAAAAGATTAAAGAGAATTAAATTTGTATTAAAAGCTTCCCTGCCTCCACGCAATATAGCACAATTACCACTTTTAATACAAAGAGCACCAACATCGACTGTAACATTGGGCCTTGATTCATAAATTGTAAAAATAACACCTAAAGGAACTCTTTTTTGAATCAACTCAATTCCATTTGCCAAAGTCTTCCCCTGTAAAACATCCCCTAGTGGATCAGGCAATAATGCTATGTCTCTCAAGGCCTGTACCATAGCTTTTAATCGGCTAGGAGTAATTTCTAAACGATCAATCAAACTTGGTGTAAGACCGTCTGCTTTGGCTTTAGTAATATCCATTTTATTAGCTTCAGCGATACTCTTTATAGTGAACTCTTGCTCCAGAGTCAAGGCTAAGCAAAGTAATACACCATTTCGTTGCTCTAATGATGCCAATCGCATCTTAGGTCTCGCTAAACGGGAAGCCTTCGCAAGATTAGCTGCTTGCTCTTTGTAAGCCTCTGCTTTTTTAATAAAGTCTTCTTCCATAATATAAAGACATTGGATATTGCTCTTAAAGCTCAATCATTTTTTTAAATTAACTAGATATTTTGCTATGATAAAATAAAAGTTTATATACATAGACTACACAAAGATATAGTATAACTCTTAGTCAAGTTAGCCAAGCATGGACTATGAAAAATGATGAACTGCCTACGATTTAAGAAAAAACTTTGGGAAAGGCCAGAAGATCTTGATTTTGAAGAATTACTCTTTGCCCTGCTGTTTTGTAGTTTTGGCAATAAAAAAGCGACAGAAATTACTAAAAATTTAGCTAAGCTAGCACGTACAGAAAAAGGACTCATGTACCTAGATCCAGAGACTATTATTTCTATAAATGGAATTGGAGAAGGTCGTACTTCTGTAATAATGGCTGCTATAGAATTAGCAAGAAGACAGTACCAATTGGAATGGCCAAAAAAAAGGCAAATTAAGCTATCGAATTTAGCAAAGCACTTGAAATGCAGACTTGAGGGATTAGGTAGAGAATATTTTTATCTCTTTAGTTTTAACCGTAGTTTTGGCTTGATTCAAGAACATCTGCTAGCACGTGGTGGTGCCGATGCTGTAAATGTATATTTTCGCGATATAATCAAAGTATTAGTTAATGACAGAGCATCTCAAGCTCTAATTGCCCATAATCATCCAGATGAAAGTGCAAAGGCAAGCCCTGCTGATTTACAGAGCATGCAGAAGCTAAAAAAAGTAATTGGAGAATTAGGTATTATTTTAATAGATCAGTATATTGTAGGTTTAGATGGGATATATTCTTGCAAAGAAGTAGGCTTCTTAAAGTCTATTGCCGCTTAAGCTCTGCCTAACTACATTAGTATTCAGCTATCTTCAAGCATCTTCCAGCGCATTTTAAATTCACTAGGTTTTATGGCTTCAATATCTTTTTCCTTATTAAACCAGACACGTTGCTTCTTGGCATAGTAAAGATGACCGCGAGCTAATTTTAAGCTAAGCTCCGACTCCGAAGATTTGCCCAAATAAACTCGTAAAGCCTCCTTACAACCTATAGTAGAAAGCCCCTCGCAGTCTCCATATTTTTGATAAACCCTGCCAACCTCAGAGACGATACCATCTGCTACCATTTCCTTGGCTCTTTTGTGAATAGATTGCTTTGCCTCATCTGCAGCTGGCTTAAGCCAAAATCCCCTGAAATCAATGTCTTTTGCTAGGTCATTTTGTTTTGCTAATACCTCTTCCCAAAAGAGGCTCCATTTCTTAGTACCAGTCGAAAAGATGATTTCCAAAGCACGTGTAATACGGTACTGATCGTTGGGATGAATTCTACCTTGACTGGCCTGTTCTTCTGCTGAGACAAGAGCTTGGGGATCTAGTTTACTTAGTAAAGCTAATTTTTCATTAGCTGATAGGGCTGCTACTTTTTGACGTGCTTCGGGAGAGGTCTCTACTGGAAACATTCCCGTTTTGAGGGCTCGAAAATAAAAACCCGCCCCTCCAGAAACAATAGCTATTTTACAACGCTCATGAATATCTTTTATAGCATCTTGCGCCTGTCTCATGAACATGCCTGCAGTAAATTTTTGTTGGGGAGAAATAATCGAAAGTAAATGATGCGGTAAATGTTTGATCAATTCACAGGAAGGGGCAGCTGTTGCAATTTCTAATTCACTATAAACCTGGCGTGAATCACAGGAAATAACTTCATATTTATCTCCACTTAAAGATGCGAGGGCTGCCGTTTTACCTGATGCTGTAGGACCAAGCACCACAAAGACTTTTGAAATCAAAGCAGTTTTTTTATTTTTGCTCATATTTATCTATTTTAGATTCAAGTTTATTTACAAGAAAGGTATATTCTTCTGATTGCTTAGAATTGATAGGATAATCTGAATTATAATGAAGCCCCCGACTCTCCTTACGACTTAAAGCAGAATCGATGATAAGGGATGCAACCAAGGATAAATTTCTTAACTCAAGAATTTTATTTTGGACATGGCTCCGCTGATAGTAGTTTTCAATTTCGGTAAGTAATAAACGAATATGCTTTTGAGCCAGTTTAAGCCGATGATTGGAACGATGAATGCCTATATAGTTCCACATAATACGTTTTATCTCTTCTAAATTATGGCGAATGACTATCCACTCTTGCGGGCTAGACAAATTCTCCTTCTTCCAAGCTTTAATCTTTAATTTTTTATCAGAATGAGAAGGTACTTCATCTTTTAATTTTTTGGCTATTTGAGAGGCAAAAACTAAGCTCTCGAGAAGACTATTAGAAGCTAAGCGATTACCACCATGAACCCCTGTACAGGCAGTCTCACCCAGGGCATAGAGCCCTGCTATATTTGTTTGACCCCACAAATCAGTAAAGACACCTCCACACATATAATGAGCTGCTGGCACTATCGGAACTAAATCTTTACTAATATCTATATTTTCATTTAGAAGACTGTTATAGATATTAGGAAACTTAGTTTTTAATCTCTGCTTAGAAAGATGAGTCATATCCAAATAAGCATGCTTTGCCCCGCTCTCTTTTAGTTCCTTATCAATTGCTCGTGCCACAATATCACGAGTAGCCAGTTCACCACGTGGATCATAATCTTTCAAAAATGGTATAGCCTTGCTATTACGTATAATCCCTCCTTCGCCACGCAAAGCCTCACTAAGTAAAAAAGAACGTCCGTTTTTTGGATTATAGAAGGTCGTAGGATGGAATTGATAAAATTCCATATTCGCAATTTTTGCTCCTAAGCGATAAGCAAGTGCAATACCATCTCCCGTTGCGACAGAAGGATTTGTACTATGAAGATAAACTTGCCCTGCCCCACCTGTAGCTAAAATTGTTGCCTTAGCTCTTATGGGAATAATATCCCAAGTCTTACGCGAATAAATATAGGCACCAAAGCAGGAAGTACTAGTTCTATTATTTTCTATATTATTTTCGAGGTGGTGAGATCCAAGAAGTTCTACGGCACTAGTGTGTTCTAAGATTGTGATATTCTTTTTACGAGCGGCATTTACTAGACTCTCCTCAATTTCTTTCCCTGTAACATCAGTGCTATGAACAATTCTCCTTTGACTATGGCCGCTCTCCTTGTGCAAATCTAAATCGCCTGATGCCTTACGGACAAAAGAAGTCCCCATCGCCATTAGTTTTTGAATATGAGAGGGACCCTCTCTTACCATTAGCTCGACCGCTTTAATATTACAGAGGCCAGAACCTGCATTAATTGTATCTTTAATATGACTCTCAAAGCTATCGACATTGCGCATAACAGAGGCAATCCCACCTTGTGCATAGTATGTATTTGATTCAGTTATTTTGTCTTTGGTTACAACAGTGACAGCCCCAAATTCTGATAACAAGCTTGATAGGTAGAGGCCAGAAATACCACTCCCGATAATAAGAAAATCTGTTTGCTTTATTTTTTCTTGCACATCAACTAGAACTTAATCATAGGTAAAGGCCTATGGTGCCGGATTAGGATATCTATTGTGAACTACTTCGATTTCTTTTAGAATCTCAGAAGATAATTTCAAATCTACGCTATTAATATTTGTTGCTAATTGTTTAAGATTTGTTGCTCCAATAATATTACTAGCTACAAATGGACGGCTATTCACAAAGGCCAAGGCCATTTGAGCGGGATCTAAACCGTGCTTCTTGGCAATACTGACATAGTTATCGGTCGCCTGATTACAAATCTCATTTGTATAACGACTATAATTTTTGCCATATAAACTAAGGCGTGCCCCCTCAGGTTTTGCTCCATCGCAATATTTACCAGAAAGAACACCAAATCCCAAAGGTGAATAGGGTAATAGATCTACTTCTTCACGGTGTGAAAATTCAGATAGTCCCACTTCAAAGCTACGATTTAATAAATTGTATGGATTTTGAATACTTACAATTCTTGGTCCAATCCCTTCTTGCTGATGGATTCTCAAAAATTCATGAACCCCCCAGGCTGTTTCATTAGAAACTCCAATATATTTAATTTTGCCAGATTGAACTAATTCTGCCAAAGCCTCCAAAGTCTCTTTTATAGAAATAGCATCCTCATCTTTGTCCAGTTTCGAGGGGTAGCCCAACTGACCAAAGAAATTTGTCCTCCGCTCTGGCCAATGGAGCTGATAGAGGTCTATATAATCTGTCTTTAAACGCTTTAAGCTAGCTTCTAGCGCCTGATGAATGTGCTCTTTATTAAGCCGTGGACCATTGCGTATATATCTCATAAAGGCACCAGGTCCTACCACCTTTGTTGCAATAATTATCTGCTCTCTTTTATTAGAATTAGCCTGCAACCACGTGCCTATGTAGCTTTCAGTAATACCATATAATTTTTTCTGTGGTGGGATCGGATACATCTCAGCCGTATCTATAAAATTTACACCATTTTCTAAGGCATAATTCAGCTGGGCATGTGCCTCTTCCTCTGTATTTTGAACACCCCAAGTCATCGTGCCTAGACCAATAAGGCTTAACTCTAAGTCTGTATAAGATAATTTTCGATATTGCATTTTCTTCTGTCTTATGCAAGACTTAATTAGACCATTTTATTTACGACTCTTTTTATATTGCTAACTTAAATTACCGGAAACCATTTTCAAAGAAAGCTAAATCCATCAAGAAATTTTTTGACAATTTAGGCCAAGACTTGTACGTTCTTATTTTCTATAATACTTTTACCCTAGAATTCATTCAGCTAAGCCCACCCCCATTGGGGGATATAGAAAATAAATGTAAAATAAATTAGCCTACCCATATACAACGACTCCCTCTTGCAAAGGCTTTCTATTTGAAAAGGTAATTTTATTTTGACTTTTTAACTTGATAATTTTCATTAGTAAAATGCTTACGACTGATATTTCTGAAAATTTAACTCAAAATGAAGTAAAAAGTAAAATCCTAGACCCACTAAACAAAGTCCAACGTCAAGCTGTAGAGCATACAGATGGTCCCTTACTTATTATAGCTGGAGCTGGTTCTGGAAAAACACGAGTAATTACCCATCGTATCGCCTATTTGATATACAATAAGCTGATTTCTCCTTGGAATATAGCTGCCATTACATTCACAAACAAGGCTGCCGAAGAAATGCGAGTCCGCTTAAAAAGTCTTATTGGCTCAATGATGCCTAGTGTCTTTGTCCGAACGTTTCATTCATTGGGCTTGTACATTTTGAGTCGTCATCCAGAGGCGCTGGGCCTAAAAGCTGGTTTTTCTATTGTGGATCAAAAGGGACAAAAACACCTAATTAAAACTATTCTAAAAGAAGAAGGCTTTGACCAAAATTACCTAGACCCCAGTTCCGTTGCCAATCAAATTAACAAAGCACGAGACGCCATGATGGGACCCAAGACTATGCTAAAAAGTGAAATTGGATATGCAGAAGACATTTCCTTAATATATGAAATTTATATACAACGCCTTCGTAAGAGTAATAGTGTAGATTTTTCTGATTTGCTTTATGAAAGCGTCCAACTCTTAAAAAATGATGAGGAATTACATGGCTATTACGCACAGTTATGGAAACATATCATGATAGACGAGTATCAGGATACAAACTTTGCTCAATATCAACTAGGACATCTGCTAGCTCAAAAACATGAAAACATAGTCGTTGTAGGTGATGATGATCAATCTATCTATTCTTGGCGAGGAGCAAATATCAAAAACATACTGGACTTTGAGAAAGATTATTCTAAGGCGACTGTTCTAAAACTAGAGGAAAATTATCGAAGCACTTCGGTTATTCTTAATGCGGCCTCATCTCTCATCGCTAAAAACAATCAAAGACGAGAAAAGACACTATTTACAACTAATAATAAAAGCGAAGCACCACCGATATATTACCAATCATACGATGATGAAGCTCATGAGGCCGCGAATGTCGTTCAGCAAATCATATATTATAAAAATACAAAAGATATTCCCCTCACAGACATGGCTATTTTTTATCGCACCAATGCACAATCACGTATTTTTGAGCGCCTGCTACGAGAAAATAACTTAGCATATCTAATCGTTGGTGATATTCGTTTTTATGAGCGCAAGGAAATCAAAGATATACTAGCCTATTTAAGTGTAATTGTAAATCCTGATGATGATTTAAGTTTAGAGCGTATTTTGAATGTACCAGCACGCGGTGTAGGAGCAACTAGCATGAAGCACCTAAAAAACTTAGCTAAAACTCAAAATATTACTCTCTTAGCTAGCATTTCGAAAGCTGAGACTATCCCCAAATTTCGTAAGCACGAAAAAATGAAAAAATTGCATCAACTTTTTAATACTTGGCATAACTTAAGCCTTGCTAAGGTAAAGCCTAGTGAAATTACTGAAAAGCTAATTCAAGAATCAGGCTATTTAGCAGCACTCAAAGATGATACTTCTTTAGATGCAACAGGACGAATTGAAAATGTTTATGAGTTTATCACTTCGCTAAAAGAATACGAAGCAGAATGTGCCAAAAATATCAAATCGCCTTATGCCAATAACTATATAGATCCCTTCAAGTATTCTAGAGAAGATGAAGCCGAAGAAATTCAAGCAAGTTTAAGTGATTACCTACAGCGAGTAAGCCTTTATACAGATAAAAAAGACGATGAGGAAAGTGATAATATCTGCTTAATGACTTTACATAATGCCAAGGGCTTAGAATTTAAATGCGTTTTTTTATGCGGTGTGGAAGAGGATTATATCCCACACAGCCTTTCTATTGCTGAAGGTAACTTAGAAGAAGAACGAAGGCTCTTATATGTTGGTATCACACGAGCCAAGCAATATCTTCATCTCAGCTATGCGAGTCGTAGATCGATATTTGGTACTCTCAAGCCTCGCATGCAATCCCAGTTCATCGCAGAGATAGATAAAAATGTTTTTCAATATCCAGAAGCGGTGAACTCTAATAATAGCTTAGCTGAGGCTAGGCCATCCTACTATTATGGAAATAATCAAACCAGAGAAAATTCTTTCATACAAAACAAAGTGCAAAACAAAGTGGAAAATAAGGAAAGCTATGCAAATGGAGAGAGAGTCTACCACAAGCGTTACGGAAAAGGTGAAGTACAAAAAGTAGAGGCGATGCCTATTGGCCAAAAATTAACGATTAAATTCGAAGCAGAGAAAGAAACAAAACTTTTCCTCAGTCAGTATACTCCTCTGACAAAGCTTTCTGAATAGCAGAATCATCATCTCTAGTAAATCCTCGATGAGATCGAGAATGTCTATCTTCTTTTGAATTACTTTCTAAATAATGTTTGAGCAATTTACGGTTAGCGGCTAGACCTAAATCTTGCATACTTAGAGCTCCAATACGATCACCTGGACTAAAAGCTGTCGTCTTTTTTTCCATACTCAGTTCATCTGGGCTATAGCTAGAAACTAAGGCATGCGTCTCTATTATTGTATAATCATCACCTCTGCGCAAATCCAAAACAACGTAGCCACTTATAGGCCCAGCAATCCAGTGAGAGAGGGCATCCTTAAGAACTAGGGCCTCTGGATCATACCAGCGACCTTCATAAAGAAAATGCGCCAGACGCCGACCCTCAGTGTAATATAAATCAAGCATACTTTCATTATGGACAGTACTAAGTAAGCGCTCGTAACAAATATGTAAAAGCGACATGCCTGGTGCCTCATAAATACCGCGACTCTTAGCCTCGATAACACGATTTTCTATTTGATCACTCATACCAAGACCATGACGCCCTCCAATCTCATTCGCCATTAGAAACAAATCTAATTCATTATCAAAACTATGATCATTGATAGCGACTGGTCTTCCTGCTTTGAACTCCAATTTGACCTGCTCAGTTTTAATTTTAAGATCCTCTTGCCAATATGGAACACCCATAATAGGATCAATGAGATATGTGTTTTTATCTAGGTATTCTAAGTGCTTGGCCTCGTGAGTTGCTCCCAACAAGTTTGCATCTGTGCTATATGACTTTCCCGCACTCATAGTATATGGCTTAGCATAGCTTTCCAAATAAGCGGACATCTCACTCCTACCTCCTAATTCCTTAACAAATTTTTCATCTAACCATGGCTTATAAATTTCTAAACTTGGGTTCAACAAAACACCATAGCGATAGAACCTTTGAATATCATTGCCTTTATGAGTACTCCCATCACCAAAAATAGCAACTGAATCTTCTTGCATAGCACGGATTATAGAAACTGTGGTTACAGCACGTCCCAATGGAGTGGTATTAAAATATTTCCGTCCTCCACTCTGAATATGGAAAGCACCACATTGAATAGCTAAAATTCCTTCTTGTACCAATTGAAAACGACAGTCTAAGAGGCGCGCTTCCTTGGCTCCGTGCTCAATGGCTAGCTGAGGAATTTGAGAGATATCTTTCTCATCTGGCTGTGCCAAATTTGCTGTATAAGAATAAACATCAAGTCCCTGATTTTTAAGCCACAGCAAAGCAGTCCGTGTGTCTAAACCACCAGAAAATGCAATTCCGATGGCAGTACCCTTAGGTGGATACGATGTATGAATACGTGTCATTTTTTAATCTTTTAAATTATATTCAACCCTATCAAATGATGCTAAATCCTTTTAAATGCTTCTTTATAATCTTTCTTATTAATATCAAGACGCGCTCCATGGATCTGGACAAGCTCAGCTCCTAGGAAGTTTCCCCAACACGCTGCTTCTAAGCAAGTACTATTTTGGCTTAAGGCATGGAGTACACCGCCAGCAAAGGCATCGCCAGCCCCATTGCTATCAATACTTTTTATGCTATTATTAAACTTTGAGGGGCATTTTTCTATATTTCCAGCATCACAAATCAAAGAACCCTCTCTGCCAAGAGTAACAAAAGCTTGACCTTGACCCAAGATAGACGCTATATATTCAAGACTAGAAAGTGCAGTTTCTCTCTGAGCTAGGCTAGAAGCCTCAAGTGCATTACAAAAAATTAAATCACAATATTCTTTGCTAATATTTCTAAAATCATCTCGGAATTGTTCCACCACAAATGGATCAGAATAGCTAAAGGCAATGCTTACACCTGCTTTCTTTGCCTGCTCAAAAGCACTCAGACAAGCTTTACGACTAGGTTCTTGAGTCCAAAGATAGCCCTCACAAAACAAGTATTTTGAAGTAGCAATTAGCTCAAGGTCCAAGTCATCTGCAGATAAGTGAATGGCTGCAGAAAGGTTAGTGCTCATAGTTCGCTCAGCATCAGGACTAGTCAAAACAAGACATGTCCCAGTAGGAATATCAGACTCAAGCAGAGAGACCGGGAACTCTATCCCATGTTTTGTAAACTCATTTTTATAGAAGAGGCCAGCTTCATCAGTGGATACTTTTCCTGAAAAAGCAACTCTAGCACCACTTGCCATAGCAGACCAGATACTATTCGCAACAGAACCACCTGCTTTTAGTTCTAGCGCTAAACCTTGGCATCTAGCTATAAGCTCTACTTGCTCTTTTGCATTCACGAGCTTCATGCTTCCCTTTGATAGAGAGGTCTCTTTTAGAAAATCATCACTAACAAATACCGTATTATCTACGATAGCATTACCTAGGCCAAAGATATCAAAAGTCATATAGATTCGCGATAAATCTTAAATATCTTTTAAGCTTAGCTCAAGGGCTACTTGACCTGTACGTGCCATTTCTTTAATTTCAAACTTCTTCAGCATAGAAAGGATGCTATTAATACGACGATTATCCCCACTAACCTCTATGAGCATAGAATCAAGCGTAATTTCATCGATCTTACCGCCAAAGACTTCTACAATTCCAAATATCTCTTCCCTTTGCTTTGAATCAGCAGTCACCCTTAAGAGCAATAACTCGCGTATAATTGAATCATGATAAGGAATTTCTTTAGCCTCTAATATATCTGGTAGCTTTAATAGCTGAGTTCTAAATTGTACTAAATCATCCTTTGTTCCCTTAAGTATAATTGTAATCACAGATTGTTTGGGGTTATCTGTTGCCCCGACAGCAATGCTATCAATATTATAAGCTCGTCTGGTAAATAAACCAGAAACTTGGCTCATTACGCCAGCTTTATTTTTTACATAGATAGAAAGGATGTGTCTTTTTATTTCCATTTTGAGCCTATACCTATTCGAGGAAAGTCCCCCCTCTCGCCCAACGAACACTCATGCGTGGGATGCGATAGCGAATGGTGTGGTGTAAATAATCGACAAAGAGTGCAAAAAAAGAATTAGCTGGAATAAATGGATTATCATTATCTTTGTAAAAATCATATTCACTGCAAAACTCTGCCTGCTCTTGAGGAGAAAAGTCACTGAGTGGAAAGCCAGCAACTGGAGCATTGTCAGTAGAATTATCGATATTATGAGGTTGACGAGAGAGAGCCCTGCTATACTGAAAACGTTGCCAATAAAATGAGCAAATTTTATCACGCCAATTAATACTAAAATAAATCATGATTGGTTTACCATAAACAACACTGCGGTGTACATAGCCAATTCTACGAGAGTCTTCTGATTGGTCCCTATTATCGCCCATTACAAAATAATGCTCTGGTGGGATAAGACAGCCTTTAGTATAGATATCTGGGCAGATTTGTGTTGAATCCATTGTTATTTTACTTTCTATAATTAGATGCTCTTTCTCTCCTACTTTTTCGCGATAGAGTATCGGTAGGTTATAGGGATAATATTCTTTGTTGGTTATATTGGCTTGAAAATACCCCAATTCCAAGACGCTAGCATCATCTGAATCTACAAGTTCTTGATAAGTCTCTTGAGGAGACAATTCTTCTATAGGATAATTTTTCCACTCCCCTCTATCATGAGGTCGATATTCGACACGAGCAACCACAGGCTCTCTCAACTTAGGTAGACTTGACTTACAGCTAAATAGCTTTGTTGATTTATCATCCTTTGCTTGGCTTTCTGGACTTTTGGTACTTTGTTTGTTTTTTTCTCTCCTAATTGTACAGCCAGAAACTTCACGGATACGAATACGATCATGGGGCATACCCATGACGCGCTTGACATAGTGTTTATTATCTTCTGTTGGAGGAGCAAAGGTAATGATATCGCCTCGTTTAGGGTTATCGATACGATAGATATCTTTATTTACCAGTGGAGCAAGAAATGGCAGGTAGCGAGTGTTTTTTTTATTAAGCAGAGGAACACGTAAAGAATAGCGCATTTTATTGACGAAGAGATAATCTCCAATTTCAAGGGTAGGCATCATCGAACCGCTAGGAATATTGTTTGCATCTAGCATAAAGTCTTTAAATACAAAGACTATAAAAACAAGCATGGCTAAGAAGAGTAAAAAACTAAAGCCTGATGGCCTTGAATCCCCTTTAGAAATCTCATTATTTGATTTTGTCTTGCTTTTAATTATAGTATTTTCTTTATTCATAGTCAATAATTACAATAACAGTAACTACACAAAGAAAGAATAATAGACTTTAATCAACAAGTTTTATTTGTTTTAGTTCTATTTTTTTAACTTTTTATTTAGCTACGCTTATCAGAAAGAAGTAGGTTATTTTATTTTTTAAAAGCCTCTTGCAAAAGACTAGCTTTTCTTTATAAGAGGCTTTACAAGAAAATACCATATCTTTGCAAGATTTATCTTGCAAAGATACCACTTCCTTAAAAGAGGAATGAGCAAAGTCATTGAAGTAGAGATAAAGGACTATATTAAGGACAAGTGCTTGGCCCTGATGCTCG
>JABAAI010000016.1 GCA_014238825.1 Leptospirales bacterium | reverse complement strand
AATTTAATTTGTATTTAAATGAGAAAAAAAGCAAATTACTATCAAAACTACAAAAAATCAATATTTTTTCTGATTATTTTATATCTCATGAATGTATACATTCTGGAAATATTAGAGAAAAATTATTTATTGAAAAAAAAATAAATAAGAACTGCTTTAAACTTGTTTTAGGAAGAAACGAAATTAAAAGATATTATATAAATTGGGAAGGGAGATGGGTGCATTACGACAAAAACATTATTAATAAAAGAAGAAAAGAATATGCAGGATTAGGAAAAAGAGAATATTTTAATAACTCAAAGCTTATAATTAGAAGAACTGGAGATTATATTTTAGCTAATATCGAAAATGATGGTTTGTTTTTTAGTAATAATGTTTTTGTAAGTCTTAGAAAGGAGGAGAGATATGAGTTGAAATTTTTCTTAGGGGTGTTAAATTCTAAATTGATTACATGGTTTTATAGAACAATTCAGCCAAGAAAGGGAAAATTATTTTCAGAACTGAAAATCAATGTTCTTTCTCAACTACCTATTCCTAATCTTGATATAGATAGCCCTGTTCAAAAAACGAATCACGATAAAATTGTCTCTCTTGTCGAACAAATGCTCCCTGCTCAAAAAGGATACCATAGCACCCAATCAGATAGTGAGCGTATAGAGTATAACAAAGAGATAAGAGATTTAGATGACAAAATAGATGACTTAGTCTATAAATTATATGGATTAACACAAAAAGAAATACAAATAGTAGAAGAGGGATAGAGTGATTATATGAAAAATAAAGAAATAAACAAACTACAAGATTTCTTAAAAAAAATAGGAAGTTATAAGCCTAAAGAGCCTCCTAAGAAGCCAGAGAAATCTCCAAGTAAAAAGCAGTTAGAGGAAACATACACTTACAGTGCATATTATCGGAGATAAAATAAAAACAGCTTTACTTATTTGGATAAGGGCAATATGTATATAATTCCCTTAATTTATCTATTGCTATAGCTATTTGTTATTTGGTTTTAACTTTTATGATAAATGTACTTTCGCTTTTGTTACCGTTGAAATCTTGTGCTTCTATTTTTACTGTGTTTGTTATTCCTTTTTCCCAACGCATTTCGCTTAAAAGGTGAAGGCCTTTATAGAAAATATTGTCAAAGTTTGATTTGCCAAGGTGCCAGTCATTGTTAATATATTCTAGTTTATCAAAGTGGATGGATTCTTTTTTATTTTGATTAATTTGCCAACTAAGTCTATAGATCCCTCTCCTGCTCGCTTTTTCTAAGCCAGGATCTGTTATCTCTAGATAAAGGGGAAGGCTTGGCATCTCATTAATTAGATTTACTTTTTTACTAAGCAAGTAAATTGCTTGCTTGCCTCTCATAATTATAAGGGATTTTATTTTAGGGGGGTTGGGATCTTCTATGGGTGGCAGGTACAGGAGAGGATTTATTAAGCTTTTTCCATAATTACGCATAATGAAAAAATGTAAATGAGGGCCACTTGATCGGCCAGTATTCCCCATCTTGGCAAGGATAAATTCGCTAGTTAAGGTACCACTGGGAATAGTTCTTTCTTCGTCTAAGAGGTGATAATAACCACTCCACCAGCCTTGAGAGTGATCCATTATAATGACATTACCAACGCCCCTTTCTGCTTCGAAGGGGTTGTCTTTTGTGTAATAGCGATATAATACTTTACCGGGCGCCATTGGGCGTAATACTTTTTTATCACCAGCAAGATCTAATCCATTATGAAAATGGTCTATACGCGATTCACCGAAAGTTGAACTAAGGTATGGTATTTGTGGATAAACTTCCCGATAGCTAGGCCACTGAAAACTAGATGGAGAAAAATTCTTAGGAGGAATTGCAGGCCGAGTTTTACAAAATTGATTTGAGAGACTAAAGAAAAAAATAACAAGACAGTAAGAAGAAAAGCTTAAATATCTGAAATTATTTTTCATTTTATTTATAATAATTATGTTTGTAAATGTCTCTGTAAAATAAAACTAGAAGCACAGATATTTTATTTATCTCAAATTTTTATCTATATTCTAGTATGTCAATAATTACTTTATTATGAACTTTTTCATAAATCTTTTATGGATAAACAAGCGAATATGACACAGAGAAGATAATATTATATCAATTCAATGGTTTCAGATAAAAATTATTTCCGAGAGCTTTTAATCCCCTTTGCTGTGTTTTCCAGAAAGATAATTGCTCTTTGTTAGGGCGATAGCTTTCATTTGGTTTTTGTAAAATTTGTTTTTCTAGTTCGGCTAGGATTATTTTTTCTGCTCCATTTTCTATAAGCCAGCGTCCTCCCTCATTAGAACCAGGGCTTGCATCAAAGACATCATGATCAAAGACCTTAAGATCTCTTCCTTCTTCTATAGCATAGCGAGCTGTAATTAGAGCACCACTTTTTAGCGGTGTTTGGATCAGATGCACTACACTACTCATACCAGAAATGATGCGATTGCGTCTAGGAAAATTGTAAGGACAGGGCCTCATTTTAGGCGGGAATTCGCTTAGTAAAGCAAATGGAACGTTTTTTTTTACGGCCTCTTTTATAATAAAAAGATTAGTTCGTGGACTTGCATACAAAAGACCAGAGCCTAGGACCCCAATACCACCTATACCCAATTCGATGGCTACCCGATGGGCGATGCTATCTACTCCTAAAGCAAATCCCGAAACAACTGCTAGCTCTTTTGTGGAATGGAGCTTGCTTTTATGAATTAAATCCTTTATTTGATTTAGCAGGGCTCTTATTGCAGCTTGGCAGATTGGGCTTGCCCTACGAGTTCCTACTATTGCTAAGTAATCTTTGTATGAAAGATATTCATCTCCCCAAAGAAAGAGAACGGGAGGAGGGTCGAAGATATTGGCTAGGGCCTGTGGGTATTTTTTATCCCAGATAGAAATAATTTTAATCTCTGCTAAGCGTCCATATAAATTTAGTGTTAATTTATTGGGATAAGACTTCGCTTCTTGCCAGGCCTTGCGCAAGTCTTTAGGCAAGAAAAAAGTTTTAATAAATTCTTGCCAGTCATCTGAATCTATCCCCTTTGTCATTTTCCAACCACCATAGCTGAAAAAAGATTGGCGATGGGGTAGACTGGCTAGAAAAACAGCTTCTTTCATTTTTAGCATAAAAATAGGTCAACTAAGCTCATTTAGAGCTACAAATGAATATCTATCTTTGCTTAGAAATTACAGATATTTTTTGTTTCCAGACACGTCTCTAGTTTCTTTTGATTCTCTTTTGCTTTTTTATACTGCCGATTGCTGCTTAGCTTTTGACGGAGAAGATTACGGCTAGACATGTCTGTAAGTATTCTTTTTATATGCTTATATTCTCGTATCGCTTCTATATACTGATTTTTCTCGACGAAGAAATGAGCAAGGGCAAAGCGTGATGCGATATCATCGTTCTTTTTTTCCAAAATCTTTTCTAGAAGAACAATCGCATAATCAGTATTTTTATAGGTACTGAGAGTTGTTTTTCCATATATAATTGCTAGCTGATATAAAGGCCGGATATCATTTGGAGCTATTCGTGCCATGCGTTTAAATAATAGAATTGCAATGCTAAGACGTTTTTTTTCCCAACCCTGTGCTCTGGAGGCATTGGCATAAGCTAGTCCTGCATCATAAAAAAGCTCAGCATTGCTTGAACCTAAAAGCAGAGCCTTATCAAAATAAGCTAGAGATTCTTCAAATGTAATATAGGAATTTGTATCTAGATTGCTCTTATTAGGGATTTTATTTTGTAGTGCTCCCTTATAATAGAGACTTGCTAAATCATAACGATGATTTTTCATATAGCGAGTTGCAATTTTGCGAGATAAAATACCTTGTAATTTATCTTCTGTAACAAAATTTTCTATTTCTTTACTTAGCTCAATAGTCTTTTTACGACTAATTTTGAGTTGATTTTGCCATTTTTTGAGTTCCCTTTCGCTTTGTTCTTCTCCTCGCTTGAAACGATCTTTATCTCCCCAATTATAAAACTGTGATAGTGCATCATTTAAGGCCTCACAACTCAGTATGAAAAATAATGCTGAGATAATCAAGCTGTGAATGCTCAGTTTTATTATTAAATTAGTAGGCTTCATTAGATTAAGAAATTTTCTCATCTTTATAGTGAAATAATGTTGTATAGTTATTTTACTAAACTCTAACATATATAGTGTTTTACAAGTCTTTTTTGTTGCGTACTTTTTAACTATAAAAGTTATTGTATAAATATTTTTTAAATAAGGTGATTTTGTATGTGATGGTATGAATAAGAATAATGTGAAAGAATATAACGATAATCGAGGCCATATAGGCTTGGAGTATGGGCGAGATGCTCAGCTCTATTTTATGGGGCATAAGATAGCTAGCCTTGCCCAAAGCTTTGGAACTCCACTATATGTATACTCAGCAGACTTAATACGATCCTCTCTGGCTAGTTTGAAAACAGCCTTGGGGGATAGGCCTCATTTGATTTGTTATTCAGTGAAAGCCAATTCGAATCTTTCTATTATAAAATTAATGAGAGAATTAGGCTGTGGGGCGGATATTGTGAGTGGTGGAGAGCTTTATCGTTGTCTTCAGTCGCGATTATCTGCAGATGGGATTGTCTTTTCTGGAGTGGGTAAAAGTGGCTTAGAAATAAAGGAAGCCCTAGAAGCCGGTATCTTACTTTTTAGTGTAGAATCAGAAGCAGAGTTGATGCTAATCAGTCAGATAGCAGATGGCCTTGGGACGAGGGCAAAGGTAAGTTTACGAGTCAATCCATCTGTAGAAGCTGATACCCATCCCTATATTAGCACTGGACGAGAGCATGATAAGTTTGGCATCTCACATACTAAGATTATAGATTTGTTTAAAAAGGCTAGTCATTGGAAGGGAATTCAAATCTGTGGCTTGGCTTGTCATATAGGATCACAAATATTAGATGTGAGTGCTTTTGGGAATGCAAGCAAGGTGCTGGCAAGTATAGGCATGCAACTAGAGAGACTTGGTTTTTTATGGGAATATTTAAGTTTAGGAGGTGGCTTGGGTATTGACTATGGGGATGGCAAAGAGCCGTCTGTAAACGATTATGTACGTAGTATTTTAAATGAAGTTCCTCTAAAAAGTACCAAAATTATTTTGGAACCGGGCCGATTTCTCTTGGGGAATGCAGGAATTTTGATTAGCCAAGTTATTTTACAAAAGAGTAATGGAGGGAAAAAGTTTTATGTAGTGGATGCAGGAATGAACGATTTACTACGTCCGGCACTTTATAAGAGCAAGCACAAAATACTCTCCCATTGTATTTTGAGTGAGAGCCAAAGACAGAATACTTCACCAGCAGATTTGGTGGGTCCTGTCTGTGAGTCCGGTGATTTCTTTGCTCAAAACTACCACTTACCTCGTTTAAATGCAGGTGATTATGTAGTCATTTGTTCTACAGGTGCTTACGGTTTTAGTATGTCTTCCAATTATAATTCTCGTTGTCGAGGTGCTGAATTATTAATTGATGGTAACTTTAGTTATTTGATTAGGCGACGCGAAAAATATGAGGATTTGGTACGTCTTGAGCTAGAGTATAGTGAAGAAAGATAAAAACAATTCAGAGGCCAGTGAATCGTATCCTCTTTCGTATCCTCTTCTAGATCAGATTGCTTCTCCTTTAGATTTACGTAATTTGTCCTTAAAGCAACTAGAGCCATTATGCCAAGAGATTCGTGATTGTCTTATTACTACTCTTGCCGAAACGGGTGGACATTTTGCTTCAAATCTAGGTGTAGTGGAATTAACGGCTGCTTTACATTACGTTTATAATACACCAGACGATCGTTTGATCTGGGATGTCGGTCATCAAATTTATCCGCATAAGATGCTAACTGGTAGGCGCAAGCAACTTAAAAGCGTTCGTCAAACTGGTGGGATTTCTGGTTTCCCAAGACGTGAGGAGTCTATTTACGATATTTATAATACGGGTCATGCAGGTACTTCTATCTCACAGCTCTTAGGAGAGGCCATCGCTCGGGATAGACAGAATAAATCGCATAAATGCGTGTGTGTAATAGGTGATGCGTCAATTACATCTGGCATGGCTTTGGAAGCTCTTAATCATGGCGGGCAAATGAAGACGGCTTGTCTAGTCATCCTCAATGATAATAATATGTCCATTTCAGCTAATGTAGGAGCACTTAGTCAATATTTAAAGCGATTTATTCGTAGTCGTTTATATGAAAAGTTGAAACGACTTTGGTACTCCGTGCTGATGAATTTACCGATTTTTGGTAGCATCTTGCTTAATTTATCGTTTAAGTTAGAAATGCTTTTTGTTAATTTATTTATAAGATATCCGTTTTTTCAAGCTCTTGGTTTCCGTTGCGTGGGTCCTGTCGATGGTCATGATATAATATCCTTAGTCAAGGTCTTAGCTAAATTAAGAGTTACTGAGGAGCCAACGCTTTTACACGTTTATACTAATAAAGGACATGGTTATAAGCCAGCAGAGCTCAACCCAATTCGTTATCATAGTGTCTCTGTTTTCAATCGCAATGATGGCTCTTTTATTAAAGAGCCGGCCAAAGACAGGATAAGCTTTAGTCAAATTGTAGGAGAATCTTTGTTAGATATTGCAACTAGGAATTCAAAGGTAATTGTTATTAGTCCTGCAATGGTGGAAGGCTCAGGCTTACGTAAAATTTATGATACGATGCCATCTCGCGTTTTTGATGTTGGTATTGCAGAACAACATAGTATTAGCTTTGCTGGGGCACTCGCTGCTACGGGCATGATCCCTTATTTGTGTATTTATTCGACCTTCTTAAATAGAGGAATTGATCAGCTTATTCAAGATATTGCTCTTATGAATCTTCCGGTACGTTTAATTATCGATAGAGCAGGTTGTGTCGGTCCAGATGGAGAAACCCACCAAGGTTTATATGATCTAGGCCTTCTACTTGCTGTGCCAAATATACAAGTTTATGCACCGGCTAGTGGGAGTGAGCTAAAGGCAATGCTCTATTATATGGAATCTCATAATCATTCTCCTTTGGCAATTCGCTTTCCTAAGGCGGAGTGTTTAGCAAGTGATTTGGCAGTAGATTTTAATAGTGAGTTTATTTTATCGCATAAAGCTATTATAGATTCAGACTTTGCAAGAGAGAAACACAGCTTAGGGATTATTGCAGTAGGTGCTATGTGGAATATTGGACTTACTCTCAAAAAAGAACTAGCAAGGGAACTAGATCTTAGTGTAATGCTCATCGGATTGCGTTGGATTCGTCCCTTGGATTTGCTTGCTTTGGAAGAAGCATTAAAGCGGGTCGATAAATTTATTATTATTGAAGACTCCTATTTGCATTCCAGTGCTGCTGCCTATCTTTTGCAACTTATCCAAGCAAAATTACTAACGCGGCATTTACATACCTTTGCCTTTCCTGAATCTCCTATCGAGCATGGTAAGCGAGAAGATATATTAGAAAAATATGGCCTTTCTGTTTCATCGATAATGAATTTTTTGCAGTCTAAGCTAAGTTAAGCTAAGAAAAAAAACAAGCTCTTTAGTAAACAATCCGAAATTGTATTTATAAAGCGAAGGAAGTCGGATGCCTTTCTTCCCTGTATTTTCAATATGAGAGCTAATAATGAAATGGTAGCAGAAGCACAGCTTTTTTATGAAAAGGGCGTGAATGCTGTTTTCGATAAAAATTATGATGGGGCAGAATACTTTTTTCTTAAATCAGCAGAGATAGATCCGTCTGAATTTAATTATGGCTCTTTGGGCTGGCTTTATGGTACTATATTTAATGATGGGAAAAGAGCGCTTAGTTTTTTTCGTAAGGCTATTTTTCAAAACCCAAAAAATGGTGGTTTGTATAATGATTATGGAGCTTTGCTACTACGGATGGGAGAGCTTAAAGCATCACTAAAATGGTTCTCGCGTGCTATAAAATTAGAAAACTCTGAAAAAAAACATTTCGCTCTTTATAATTTGGCCCTAGTTTATCGTCGCTGGGAAAGACCAAGAACTAGCCTTCGTTACTTGCGTTTAGCTTTACAACATAAACCATTATTTTTTGAAGCACAGCAGTTGTACGATATTATTCTTAATGAAAAAAAACAAGCTAGCTTAGGCAATAATTAAGTACTCAATGGCTTATAGTTTTGTTTCCTAGTTTATCTGCTAGTTTCTTTTCCTAGATGAACTATAATGAAATTAGTTTATTTTCTATTTGTTTTAGCTAGCTATTTTAGTCTTAGTGCTTTTGCTAGTTTCTCTATTGTCTTTATTGCTCCGGAACTAATAGCTCAAAATACAAATTATCTTAGTCAAGATAATATTAACGAAAGGATCACTAACTTAGAGAAGGCGTCTAAACAAAACTCTCCTGATTATGATAGTATAGCTGCTGAGCTTCGTAAAATTTTAAATTCATACTATTCTCAATTTACTGAAGCTAAAAGCATCTTATCTGAAAAGAATAATAAGGAGCGACCTGCTCTTGCCTCCTCCTCAGCTAAGCTGAATTTTAATAAGAACGCAAATCGTTTGATAGGGCAAAAGCAAGCGAAGCGAATGGCGAGGCCTTATTTTATAAAGGAAGATTCAAATTTATTTCGTTTACATGCTCTATTGGCGAATAGCTATGTAAAAGCTAAAAAGCATCAGAAGGCTTTGGCTAGTTATAAAATGGCTTTTCGTTATGCATATATTGAACCACCAAGTTTAGAAGAGCAGGAAAAACTTAAAGAGCGTCTAGTTATAGCAAATCAATTGGAATCAGGAGATAAAATAGTGTTAGCAAAAAATAAAACAAAAGCTAGTTTTGTAGAAAAAAGAAAGCAGGAGCGTTATCTATGGATGAAACGTTTTTTTGCTAGTAAGGAACTTATTGCTCAGACAAGCGACAAAGAGCTGCAATTAACGATGCTTCGCTTTCAAAAGACGCACACTCAGTTTCTTGAAGCTAAGGATAAAATGAAGGCTAATCAATTAGAAGTGGCCCTATCGCGTATTAAATCTCCTAATGCTAAACTAAGTCTATCCGATGCCTTAAGAGCACAAGAGCTTGGCTTGGAAATGCAGGCGCAAAAGATGGCAGTGCTAGAAACTATCAGAAAAGGAAGTTACCGGCGTTATTTACAAAAAAGAAGAAATGTCTATGGTGAGGCTGCCTATAAGATGGCCTTAGAAACACAGAAGATAAATCAAAAAAACATAAGTTTCGCTAGTATCGCTAACCCAAATTCTTATATAAATAATTATGATAATTTCCTAAAAGAAAAAAAACTTCCATATCAGAACGAAGGTTTTTTGAATGCCTTAGAATTTACGTATAAGATAAATCCATTTCATAGAGAAACAATTATGTTGCTTGCCAAAGAATATAAGCGACAGGGGAAACTTGGTGAGGCCATTTTATTTACAGAAATTATAAGTCGCCTAGAACCCGAGATAAAAACACAGCTGTGGCTAAAGGAGCAAGCTTCGTATTATTTAGACCTTGCGAAACTTTACACAAATAAAAAGAATTATACTAGGGCTATTGCTAGCTATGAGAATTATTTTAAGCTTCAAGATAAAAAAGACAAAAAAGACCAAGGAGAGCAAGAAGGCGATAAACAAAGCTTCCTTAAAAAAGCGCTAGCTGATTTATATTTTAAAAGGGCTTTTAATTTTACAGCGGCCCTCAAACTCTATGATGATTTTCTAACTAGCGTTAAAGATATTGATCTAGTTGATAAAGCAAATCCTAATATGAGCGAAGCAAGTAAGTACGAAGTGGAGTTAAAAGCGATGAAGTCTGAAGTCTTGATAAATATGGCAAGTATTGCTACTCAAAACAAAGTTCAAAAAAATGATCAGAAAAAGGAAAAGAAATATCTGGAGCGTGCGTGGCAAAAATTATTAGAAATAGAAAAAAAGAAGCAGGCAACAGATTTGGAAATTCAAGCTATAAAAAACGAGCTAAGCCAGCTCAAAAGGCAACTGTTAAAAGTTCAAGACGAAAAATTACAATCCCAATATTACATATTAAAAGATCGGACATTAGCTGAGAAAATAAAAATTAGGAATTGGATTGCTAAACGTTTGGAGGGGCTTCATTTGCCTAAAGTTTTGGAAGCACTAGCTCGTATAGCCTTTCATGAAAGGGATTTGTTAGTGGCTAAAAAGTACTATAGAGCTATTATCACCAGAGGTTCTCAAGCCCAAGTTAATCGGGCGCGGGAAAATATAAACAGGATTGATAAAAACCGTTCTCTAGTCTTTGAACCACTCTTTGAACGCTAGCCTTGAACGTGGAGAGAGTGCAAAGAGGCGGGTAATTTGCCGTTGTAAATCGCAGCTTGAATATCATAAAGGCAATCTCTGTAGCACTTCTTTAGTCTTAGGAAGAGTTTTAATAAATCAAAAAAGAGCAATATTGCAAAAAAGTAATGCTTTCTTGCTCGACAATATTTTGTACTATTTTTAATAGTAAAAAATAGTAGCTTGCCAGTGCTATAGTGTAAGATTTGGTTATTAAAGTTATAGAGTACTAGCCTAGCTTGTCTAAATTTAGCTTCAGATGTTTAACAAACTTATTCAAATTATTTTTGGTTCTAAGAACGAACGTGATCTAAAACAGGTTTATCCCATAATAGCAGAAATAAATAGCTGGGAAGAAAAGATCAGAGAATTGAGCGATGATGAATTGAAGTCTCAGACTATCAAGTTTAGAACAGCCTTAGCCCAAGGGGCTTCACTTAATGATTTATTAGCGGAGGCTTTTGCCACTGTTCGTGAGGCTGCTTGGCGCACTTTAGGGATGCGTCATTTTGATGTACAAATGATCGGGGCTATTGTTTTAGATCAGGGTAAAATAGCAGAAATGAAAACAGGAGAGGGCAAAACTCTTACCGCTACAGCGTCTCTTTATATTAACGCACTTCCTGCTAAAGGAGTTCATCTTGTTACTGTAAATGATTATTTGGCATCACGCGACGCTAAGTGGATGGAGCCGGTCTATAATAAACTTGGGATGAAAGTCGGTATCATTCAACATAGCATGGCACCTGGTACAAGAAAGGCTGCCTATGCAGCAGATATAACTTATGGAACTAATAGCGAATTTGGCTTTGATTATTTGCGTGATAATATGCTAACAGACAATGACCGAAAAGTACAACGTGGTTTTAATTTTGCTATAGTTGATGAGGTAGATTCTATTTTAATTGATGAGGCTCGCACTCCGCTAATTATTTCTGGTCCTACCGAAGAGGATACTACTATCTATATTAACATTAATCGTGCCATAAATCAGCTTATTATTGCTGAAAAATCAGCCCCCGAGCCAGAGGCCATAGTTGTTCAACCCGGTAAGGAAGAACCACATGTAATTAGAGGCTATCATTATGATATAGATGAGAAGTCGCGTAATGTTTTTCTTAGCGAAAAGGGAGTAGAAAAACTTGAGGAGATCTTTGGAATTGAGAATCTTTTTGCTCTAGATAATACCAACCTGGTGGTACATTCCAATCAGTCATTGAAGGCACACCTTATTTTCAAAGCTGAAGTGGATTACGTGCTTCAAGATGGTGAGGTGGTTTTAGTGGATGAGCATACGGGACGGACTATGCCAGGGCGACGTTATGGAGATGGTTTGCATCAGGCAATAGAAGCCAAGGAAAAGGTAAGCATTAAGCAGGAGAGCCAAACACTGGCTAGTGTCACTTATCAGAATTTTTTTCGCTTGTATAAAAAGTTAGCTGGTATGACGGGTACTGCAGATACGGAAGCAGAAGAATTTAAAAAGATTTATAAACTAGATGTTGTTGTTGTTCCTACAAATATAAAGATTACTCGTATCGATTATCCCGATAAAATTTACTGCACCGAAGAAGAAAAGTATGAGGCGATAACAAAAGACATCAATGACTGCATAGAGCGAGGTCAGCCAACTTTAGTGGGAACAATCTCTATTGAAAAATCAGAATATTTATCTGCTTGTCTTAAAAAGGCTGGAATAAAGCACAGCGTCTTAAATGCACGTCATCATGAACAGGAAGCAAGCATAATTGCAAACGCAGGCAAGCTGGGTGTGGTAACTGTTGCGACTAATATGGCTGGTCGTGGTACAGATATTGTTTTGGGAGGTTCTGCTAATTACTTAGCAGAATTAGATGAGCTAGATGAACTAGAAGAAGATAACGAAAACATAACTTTTTTTAAAAATTTAATGCTTAAAAAGAAATTTGATGAAGCCAATGAACTGCTTAGTACACTAGATTCATCAGCTCAAAGTGATAATAAAAACACTAGCTTAAGTACAGCTAAGAAAAAATTACTTAAAGATATTTATTTGAGATCTCAGATTTGGGTGGAGAATCACAACAAAGTAAAGGAAGCTGGTGGCTTGCATATATTAGGTACAGAACGCCACGAAGCTAGGCGCATCGATAATCAGTTACGAGGTCGTTCGGGGCGACAAGGCGATCCCGGTTCGAGTCGTTTTTATTTAAGTCTAGAGGATCACCTCATGCGTATTTTTGGAGGTGAGCGGATTAGAAAAATTATGAATACTCTGGGTATGGATCGAGGGCAGGAGCTACAAGCAGGTATGGTGGATAGGGCTATTGCTCGTGCTCAAAAAAGGGTGGAGAGTCATAATTTTGATATTCGCAAGCACCTTTTAGAATATGATGAAGTGATGAATACTCAGAGGGAGTTTATTTATAAGGAGCGTAATATATTTGTTGAAAGTAAAAAGCCACGTGAGCGACTCTTGCATTGGCTTGATGAAGTTATCGAAACCAAAATTTTGAATTTTTGTGATGATAACGACACTGCTAGTTGGGATTTAAAATCTCTTAATGAGTGGACTCGTGCAACATTTTCTTTGGATTTAAATTTTGATAGCAATAGCTTAAGTAATGAAAAAAATCCTCAACTAGTTGTTTTTGAAAAAATACAGGCCGAAGCACAAAAACGTTATCAGCAAAAATCTGCTGAAATAGATGATGATGGTTTTTCTTATGTAGAACGCCGCATTGCTCTGGATGTTGTTGACGCCCGGTGGAAAGAACACTTACATCAAATGGATCAACTAAGGGAGGGCGTCTGGGCTTCTGGTTATGCTGAGAAAAATCCTCTAGTTGAGTTTAAGCTCAAGGGTTTTGGATTTTTTGATGATATGGTTGATGCGATTAAAGAACAGGTAATAGAATATCTTTTTAGAGTCCAGATAGATGGTCCCTTAGACATGGCAGCCAAAGAAAGTGAGCGGGAAGATGATTTAGAAGAATATTCAGAAAATAATCTTAATGGTAAAGGGATTAGAGAAATTAATGAAACTTATGATAGCTTTTCTGGTTCTTCATTAGCCTCGTCAGCTTCGCCAACTTCGCACCGTAAAACTACTTCGGCAAAATCAAGCCAGTTTGGAAGGCAAAAAGTTTCTGTGTCTGGCACCTCTCGTCGTAAAACTTCGCGTCGTCGTAAAAGAAGTTAATTGTGTATTTTAGAAAATAGTCATTAAATATTTGGAGTTTAAATTATGAGTGAAGCAGAGCAAGACCCGGAACAATTAAAGCAAGCTATTTGGGATAAAATTAGTCTTGTTGAGGATCCAGAAATTGGCATTAGTGTTACCGATTTGGGTTTGATTTATGAGATTAAATTAGAGAACAAAGAGAAAGCCACTGTTTTAATGACTTTCACCTCAATGGCTTGTCCCTTTGGTCCTCAGCTTAAGGCTCAAGTGCATGCGGCAACGACTCGTGTTGTTATTAAAGCAGAGGTAGAAGTAGTTTTTTCTCCTCCTTGGGATCCTCATAAAATGGCCTCTGAAGAGGCAAAGCAACTTATGGGTATTTTTTGATTTAGCCTAGCTAATATTTTTTACTTCGACTCTTTACATAATTTCACGGCTTCTTTTAAGTCTATTTTTTTTTCATAGATGGCGCGTCCTGTAATCGCCCCTATTAAATTGGCTTCTCTTTGTTCTAGAATAATTCTCAGATCTTTTAAAGATGAAATTCCACCAGACAAAATAAATTTTAGCTGAGTTGTTTCTAGGTATTGTTTGATAGCATTACCAGGTCCCTCTAGAGTGCCATCACGACTAATGTCTGTAAAAATAATTTCTTTGAGACCCAGCTTCTATAGATGACTAAGGAAATCAGATGCTTTAAGTGAGCTGTCTT
>JABAAI010000161.1 GCA_014238825.1 Leptospirales bacterium | reverse complement strand
AACCAATTAAGGGCAAAATTGACAATATTAAAACAGCAACTTTATGGAAAAAGAAAAAATCAACTTTTGACCCAGATTATTGTGCTGTTAAATTAGAAAATAATCCTTGGATTGTGCAGCCTTTTGAAGTGTATGAAGAGATACGGATTGGAGATATTAAGAAAAAACACCAGAAATAAAAAGGGCGATCCGAAGACCGCCCTAAATAAAATCTTTTAATTTTTTTTATTTTATCAATGTTCATATCTTTAAAACATATTGACATTGAAGTTATAAATTGTGAGCAAGCAGTTTTTATAATTTTTATTAATTATATCTTTAATCAATTCAAAGGATAAATTTAAATCTAATATAATTTTTTTATTTTGACAATTTTCTATAAAATTATTCTTAATTTTTTTTTCATAATTATCCATATTTGCTAAACCAAATATCATTTTACCGCTTTTATCAAGTATTGAGGTGTAATATCTTTCTTTAATTTCTTTATTGAGAGATTTAAA
>JABAAI010000160.1 GCA_014238825.1 Leptospirales bacterium | reverse complement strand
AAACATAAAGTTAAGCTCAGTCGTTTCTCGGATAAGTTGTTAGCTGAACTTGCAAAACTCAGTAAAGAAGTTATCCTAGAACTCGCAGAAAAATCTCCTAAAGCAAAGAAAATTTATAAATCATACGCAGCCTTTCGTAAAAGAGCCATACTCTGGAATGATATCGGTGAAGAAAGTTTTTCTGTTATCCGTAAGCTCGCAGAATAAAACTTACTTAAACAATCTTAGGCAATGAAAACACTATTAAAATTTATTGAAAGAGTAGAACAATTAAATAATTGTATTGCTACAATCGTAGGATACTTCATCCCCTTGATGGCAGTATTAGTCTTTCTAATTGCAATTATACGCTATCTTTTTAACCAAGGTTGGGTTTGGAGTCAAGAACTAAGCATCTATCTGCATGCTAGCATTTTTATCTTAGGGATTGCCTATACCATGCAAAAAGACGCTCATGTCCGCGTCGATATCTTCTATAGAAAGATGACGCTACAAGCCAAGGC
>JABAAI010000015.1 GCA_014238825.1 Leptospirales bacterium | reverse complement strand
GCGGGGGAACCTCGATGCTCCCACTTGTGAAGAAGTGAATTTGTTTTTTTAACAAGAATTGAAAAAAAAATTGAGAGTTTTGCATTTTTTTAAAATTATTTAAAAAAAATGCGCAACATTCGGCACAAGCAAGACCCAATTTTATTTAGAACATAATGTGAAAGAGTGTAATATACTATTTCCTTTATGAATTCACTATATTATTATTTTTAAAAGGAGAAAAATATGAATATAATTAAAAACAAAAAGTATTGTAATGTTATGGAGATAAGTCTAAAAAATAAGTTTATAGCACTGATTTTAAGTATCAGCTATATTTATACGATAGGAATTTTTCCTGTTTATGCGGATGTATCTAGTGCCTCAGCTCTAGTAGTCGTAGATTCTCAAACAGTGCCGACTAAAAAAGCAGCAATCGATGTCACTCCCAACGGGATCCCTATTCTAAATATTGCAAAGCCTAACGCTAATGCTGTGTCCCACAACCTATTCCTAGCATTCAATGTAGGAGAGGAAGGTCTTATACTCAATAACAACAGCCAAGGATTTGTTCAGACAGAGCTTGCTGGGCTTGTTATGGCAAATTCCAATTTGAAAAATGGTAGTGCTCAAATTATTATTAGCGAGGTGATAGGGCAAAACCCTTCACAGTTACGAGGTTATCTTGAAATTGCTGGTGATTCTGCTGAGTATATTTTAGCTAATCCAGCTGGAATAGAAGTCATGGGGTCAGGTTTCATTAATACGCCACGAGTAACGCTTACAACAGCTAATACAACTTGGGGCGGTAATAAATTCTTGGGCCTTGCTGTAAATGAAGGTGAAGTTTTATTTCCTCCGCAATCAGGACTTGCTCTCAATAGTGAAGGTATAGAATATTTTGATATTATAACCCGGCGAGTCCTTCTTGAATCAGAATTACAGGCGACAAATATATCTTTCTTTTTAGGAAAGAATAATTTCGATTATGCAAGGCGTCGTATTGTTAGCCAAATAAAAACGGGTACCTCTAATCTTGCTAATCATAACTGGTCATTAGATGCAAGAGCTTTGGGTGCCATGTATGCAGATAGAATTTATATTGAGAGCACGGAAGATGGTGTTGGCGTTCGGACAATGGATGGTATGGTGAGTAATGCTTATGATATGACAATTACAGCTAAAGGGAAATTGGAGTTAAACTCTATATTTGAAATAAGAAACAATCTAGCTTTGAATTCGAATGACAGTCTTGATATCAGTAATAGTATCTATGCTGCTAACAAAATAGCTATAACAATTTTACCAGAGGAAGATGATGCTCTAGTTCGAAATTCAACAAATAATAAAGTTCATCTTACGGAAGGTGCTAAACTAATTTCTTCTGGAGATATAGAAATTAATGCGATGAATTTGGAATTAGAGCAGGATGCTCTTTTAGTCGCTGGGGTAAATCAAAATGGGCAATTAGAAAAAGTTGGAGTTGCTTTGCTTAACCTAGAAAATCATATTGAAAACGCAGGAACTATCGCTGCTGGTGAAAAATTAATCTTGGCTAGCAAATACACAATCAATAATAAGAGTTTATTTTTCTCTTTTGGAGAAATGGAGCTTTTATTTATCACGCTCACGAACGATGAAGGAGCAGAGATTCTCTCGTCTGGCGATATCCTGATGGCACGCCAGATAGAAAATGGAACAGACGGCGTTAAAAATTTTATAAAAGCAAATTTCATTACTAACGCTTCTGGGCGTATCGAATCAATGAACGGAATGATCGAGATGCACAGTCTCACAATAGAAAACAAGAGAAAAGATTTTGATATTGTTCTTGTGGATAATGGCGAACCTGAACTTCCCTTTGATACCTGTGAAGATTGTAGTGGTAGGACGGGGACAGCCACTGTGGCTGAAAGTAAAAAGACTGTTATTGTAGGTAACAATCCGGATGCAGTGTCCGCCCAGATAATTTCAAGAAATGGTATCAACTTTTACACTGAAACTCTAAGGAATGAATATAGCCAGATTAGCTCATCTGCTAGGATTTATATAAGCACGGATGATATAATAAACAAAGGTTCAAATCATTTTGTAAAAGATATTGAGAGGGATTGGCAAGTTTTTCATGATACTACAGTCTGCGCTAGAGCAATATTAGGTGTGTGTCAGGAGTGGGATTGTTTTTATAAGTCTCAATGGGTTCCAGACCAAGCACCACGGGAAAGCATTACTTATATTACTAACTTAGCAAATATACCTGGAGGACAAGCTATAGCAATCATAGAATCTGCTACGGAGCTTATTATTGATATCAATAATATGGGGACTAATCAAAATATAGGCGCTGCTTTGCAAACTGGTGAGTCCACGAATAGCTTAGGATTTCAAACAGCTTATAATGTGCCTCGTGGTATTTTATCAGCAGGTGAGTCTAGTCTATTTATGGTAAACCAAAAAAAAGATCATGACTACCTCATCGAAACGCGCGACTTATTTAAGAATATAGATAATTACCTAGGTTCTGATTATTTTTTTGAGCATACGGACGTAAGTCTAGATGATTTAGAACATAATCAACGATTGGGTGATCCTAACTATGAATGGAGACTCGTCTCAGATCAAATTTTTGATAAGAAAGGGACACAGTTTACAGAAGAAGCAATCACAAGCGCAGTAGAGCAAATGCAAGAACTCTATGATAATGCGGTAAATGCAAAGGATGAATTACAACTTACTGTAGGTGTAAAACTAACAGCTGAGCAGGTTGAGAATTTAAGTAATGATATTGTGTGGATGGAAGAGAGGGAGGTTAATGGACAGACAGTACTCTACCCGCAATTCTATGTAGCACAAGCATCAGCAGAAAAAACTCAAGTTTCGGCCGCAAGTCTTAGTGCTAATAATATAAATATAAAAAGTGCAAACTTTGTTAATTCGGGAGGTGAGATTATAGCCAAAGAAAAAATACAGCTTAGCGCTAGTCAAAATATAGTCAACAAATTAGGAATAATCAAGGGAGATAAGATTTTATTTTTTGCTAGAGAAAATATCTTAAATAGAGGCGGTACTATTTCAGGAAGAAGATTAGCGATGAAGACAGGCGGAAGCATAATCAATGAGAGCCTAAGAGATATCTTCTATTTAGATAAAGATAATTATTTTGATATTCTGCTTAGTGAATCAATAATAGAAGTAGATGGAGAAGTTATAGAGTCTGAAGTCATAGCTCCTATAGAGTATATAGAGTCTATAGAGCCTATGGCTTCTATAGATGAAAGTACAGTTAGTGATCTAAGTGCTGAAGAGCTAGATGATATTATAGAAGGTACTAATGAAGTTTTGAGTCAAGAATCTAAGAATAGTTTTTTAGTAAATTACACAGGACACTTAGAGCAACGAAGCTATGAAGAAGAAATAGCATTGCTAGAAAGTTTACTAGATGAAAAAGAGCTTAGTCTCATCGCCGGTGGAGAGATACGCAACATAGGGGCTAGTATTACTTCATATGCAGATGCCCACTTAGAAGCTGGTGGTGATATTATATTTGATAGCCTCGCCTTAGAGCAGAGTTTTGATATTAGAGGTCGAGAATCTTATAGAGATGCTTATAAGAAAAGCAATCTAAAATCAGAACTTCTGATAAGTGGATCTTTGTTTCTGAGGTCTGATAGTAATTTAAAAATAAAAGCTAGTGATTTTATTATTGGAGAAGATGCGGTTATGGAACTTGCCGGTAACATTATAATAGAAAATGGATATGATCTAAATGATTATGAGGCGAAGACTATGAGCGCAGAAAGCGAAGGTAATATTATAAAGTCTAGTGAAAAAATAACAAGAGTAATAAGTGGCTCTATCGATAAGAGTGTTCTAAGCTCTGTTCTTAGCTTTGGTGGCAACGCTTCTATCTTAGGCTCTAAAATGGAAATAATTGCTTCTGAAATATCTGTGGGAGGGGAACTCTCTCTAGAACTAGATGAGCTTAAAGTTTCTAGCGCTCTAAGTACACATAAAGACTTTAGTAATACTAGTACAAGTATTACAGACTATGATGTTGATTATAACCATTTACTGGGTGTCAGTTCGCTAAACCTTAGTGTTGAATTTAGCAACAAAGATGATGAGGAATCAGAAGAGACAGGAGAAATTACCTATACGCAATTACTTGCTAACAGCTTAGTTATTAAAAGCACAGGGGATATAGATTTAGAAGGGATTGCGATAAGCGTAGAAAATGATATTGATATTAGTACAGAGGCTAGCATTAATTTAGTTGGTGCTAAATTATCTGAAAGCAATTATAGTTCTTCTCAGGAAGAGATATGGACTTTATCTTTTGATGATAAAACTAATCTCGATCTTGAATATGAAACAAATAAAGACGAAAAAACGAAGCTATTCGAAAGTGGAGGTCTCTCTTTTATTTTCTCTGAGAAAGGTACGATAAATTTAAAGGCGGGAGAAAATTTAAGAATCAAAGGAGCAGAAATTATTTCTTCTAATGGGGATTTAGAGCTACATGGAGAAAAGGGCGTAGAGATTCTCTCACTTGAGACAAATGTTAAAAGCGATTCATCTAGTCTCAGTACTAATATCTTTCTTGGTACTAACCTCGCTCAATTAGCGGCAGGAGTGGTTAATTTTAAATTAGGTCTGGGTCAAGAGGTGACAAATAGTTCTGCTAAAAGTACAAATCATATTCATTCGTTATTAGAAGCTAAAAATGGTACCCTAAGTATAACTAGTGCTAAAGATTTTAAGATGGAGGGAGCATTTGCTAAAGCTGCTAATATCGTGCTTGATATAGAAGGAGATTTTTATTTGTCTAGTGTGCAAAATACCGTCAGCTCTGATTTTGAGAGCCTTAGTGCTAGTGTTAATCTTTCGTACGGAGAAGCGATGGGCGGTGCTTTGAGTTATGGTGATGCTAATATTGAAGCTACTAAAGCATGGGTGGATGAGATTACGAGCATAGTGGCAAGCGAGTTTGTTCTTATTAAAGTGGGAGGTGATGCCTATATGAAAGGTAGTACGATTGCGAATATTAGAGAGGACGAAGAAGATGGAGCAGGCAGCTATGATGGTACTAATCTGCTTATTGATATTTCAGGTAATCTAAACGTGGAAGACATAAAAAATTATGACAAATTTGATAGCAAGATTCAGAGTATAGGGGTAGGTTATTCTTCTAGTCCTGAATATGAAGACACGCTAGCATCTTATTCACTTAACTATGAGGAGATTGATAATGATAAGGAAGGCATGAGCTATAGTACAATTGGTTTTGGTGAAATACTAACTGGGAACGGAACAGATATCTCTGGTCTTAATCGTGATTTTGGGAAACAAGAAATAATTACGAGAGATGATAAAGATGAATTGAGCTTTGCTTATGATCTCGGCCCGATAATGGGCATTATTCAAAATTATAGAAACTTAAGTCAAAGGACTTCTTCTGTAGCAGAAGATAGCAGAAACTTTAGATTTGAAGACAGCATGAAAATGATTCGTCATGCTGAAGGCATTTTAAAAGACAGCTCTGATATCTTTACTAACGCGGCAGTATTTTCATCTAATCATGGTAATAATGACTTGGCAGATAAACTAGAGCAGCGAGGCGAAGATTTAGGTGCAGGAGCAGAGTTTTTACATCGCCTAGATCTTAAAAACAGAGCCAAGGAGGAACTAGGTGTTGTAACTAGTGTCATAGGTTATTTTGATGGAGGGGAAGAATTTTTAGCAGATACAGAAGTATGGATTGATAACATTGCTGCTGAGAATGCACAACGAATAGAACATTATCTTCTTGAGGACCACAGAGGCAACACGGGGAATTGGGAGACAGATGCAGAGCTTGCGTCACGTATCCTTGAGGAAAATGAAGTGTCTTTAATTGGTTTAGATAAGATAAGAGATTCAGATAAGCTTTTTGAAGAGATTCTTAGCGGCAAAAAAGATTTAGATTTTTTAGCTGACTTGAGACATTCAGATAAGGAAAAAGATATTTCTACTCTGGGGGAAACGATAGCAGAGCAGATGGAAAGTAATATCAAAAATAATTTTTATTCAGATAGTCGTAGTGTTACTCTTAGTAAAGTTGATTTGATTGATTTTATTGGTGTGGATATTAGCGATATTAATCAATGGATTGACACGGAGTTAGACAAGATAGCTATAGCTCGAGTTAAGAAAGACTTTGAAGCAAAGCGAGAAGCGACAAGGGAGCGAGAAGGGTTTTTGGGAAACCTGTTCTCTAGTATAGGCACTAGTGTTAGGGAGCTTAGCGAGAGTACCGTTAACTTTATAAACACAGGGAATTATGAAGATGACTTGGAACTAAGTGCAAGCTTAAATAATAAGCCAAACTTAAGTGAGGAAGAAGAGGCCTTTCTCCAAAAGCGCTTTGAGGAAATAGAAAGTTTAACAGCGACTGGTTATCAGCAAAACTCTACAAATCAAGAATTGCTTTCTAAATTAGAAGGTATCATCGAAGGAGCAGATAACTTGCGTTTTGATGAAGACTTAGAACAAGAGAGGAATGATTTGCGAGCAGAATTAGCTCAGACAGAAGATAGCTCTGAGCAAAACAAGCTTAATCGTAGAATCCAAGCAATAGATGCAAAAGAAGAGCGGTTTAACGATACAAAAAATTTACTGCTTGCAGGAAAAGATGACAAGGAAAAATTAGCGTTGAAGATCCTTTCTAAGCTTTGTAATGTTATGAGTTATAATATGCACGGAAATATTAGCAACAATGATAATCGTGACCTAAGCGAATTTTATCTTGGAGAGTTGCAAGAAGGGAATATAGCAGGCGCTAGTTTGGCTTATAGTACCGGCAGTGGTGAATGGCGACAGGAAAGGGGGATGCATCGAATTAATAGGCAAAATAATAGTAACTTTGCTGGTATAGTAGAAAGTAATTTGGATGCTAGCGGAAGACAAGTTGCTATTGCCCATGTTGATACAACTGAGGATGGAAAAGCTAATCACTTTATTTTAATCGCAAAAGATACCGATGGTCAATGGATGTTTATGGACCATTCTAGTAACAAAAAGAAAACACGTGGAGCGAATGTGGATTGGGATAAAGTGTATAGTGTTGATTATATGGAGGTAGTAAAAAAAAAAAGAAGAATTAAAGCAATAGGCTTTTTAGCTCTTATCGCTATTTTAGCCTTGATTTATGTTTGTAAGGAGAAAAAAGAGGACCCGCATGCTAAGGCTAAGGCCGAACGAAAGGCCCTACTTGAACAAGAAAATGTACCTGTTACTGCTATTAGCGGTGTTTGGGGACTTAATGATTGGAAGGAGATGTATAAATTCCTAGGCCTAAGCAAGGAAGGTTATCCCTATTGTATGGAGATAGATATAGAAAGAAAAAGAGCCGATGTCCTCTTTGTAAAGGATATATTTGGTGCTAATAATGTTTATAAGCTTGGCATTACTCAGGTTATACCCCAAGCAAAGGCCAGGATGTGGCGACTAGCATTTACTTATCAGGGAAGGAATCGCTGGGCTACAGTGTATGGTGCTGATTCTAAGGGAGACATTACACTTAAAATATTTTTTGATGATTCTACCCTCTATAGAGAAGGTGTTAATATGAGAGGTGCTAATGATGGGTTAATGACCAATCCGGGTGTGGATTCTGCTAAATGTCTAAAATATACAAGTGAAGGATATAAGTTCGATAAAATAAACGAGGGCGTAAAGCACGATTAAAGTATGATAGTCAATCTCTGAGAATGACTTAGCTATTAGCGCCTTGAGCTTTAATCTAGCTTAGGGCTAGCTAAGCATTCACTCTTTTGTATGCCAAATTTAGGAATTAGTAATGTTGGCAAGATTTTCGAGAGTGATGGTAATAGTACACGCGTTCTTGATAAACTCAATTTAAGTGTTGAAACAGGAAGCATTGTCGCGATAGAAGGAGCTAGCGGTTCTGGGAAGAGTACCCTCCTTAATTTAATTGCAACAATAGATACACCTAGCACTGGTAAAATATCCTATGGAGATAAGATTCTCAGTCAATTCAGCACACGTGAGAAAGAGAAGTTCCGAGCCCAGAACTTAGGTTTTATTTTTCAGCATTATTGTCTGCTACCAGATTTTAGCGTACTAGAAAATGTAATGATGCCTCTTTTGATTTGTAAGCATTCTTGGTCATTCGCTTTGGAAAAGAGCAGAGTCCTTCTTGATTTAGTTGGCTTAGATAATCGTAAGTCTCATTTCCCTTCTCAAATTTCCGGTGGTGAGATGGCTCGCGTTGGCGTGGCACGGGCTCTAGTTGGAGAGAAGGACTTGGTGTTAGCTGATGAGCCAACAGGTAATTTAGATAAAAGTAATTCTGAAAAGTTAGCCGATCTATTATGGAGCCTACAGCAAAAATTAAATTTTACTCTTATTATTGTAACTCATGATAGGGACTTTGCCGCTCGTGCTCCTCAGCGTTATCAGCTTAGTTCCGGTAATTTAGCACAATAGTTTATCGATTACTAGCACCTGAGCTGTTGCCATTTTTCCTGTAGTCCCTTGAATGATAGATAGAAGAAGCCTCCTGTATAGATGGATAATAAGGTGCTAAGCAAAAAATGGCCGCTGATATATGAATAATAGAGAGAATAGAGGCAATATAATCCCATAGCAAATTCTAAGAAAAGACTAGTGTCTAGTAGCTTTGACTGGTATAATTTATTTTTTTTTCTTAACACTTTATTATCTCTTAGAGCAAATTTTGGGGTACGAATAAAAACAGATTTTTTTGTTAAGAATGCTCCAAAATAGGCATAGCTATTATTTATCGATATTCCACATCCAATCATCATCACAGCAGGGAACCAGAGAATTTTGCTTAGCCACTTAGGGTCAATTTCACGTTGTGCGTAAATATAAAAAGTTATCGGTAAAATACTTAATATCAAAAACACAGCTCCTATGGCAAGGATAGCGTGCCAAGGCAATTCATAGATCTGAAAATCATAATTCTGATAAATTTGATGATTTTTAATTAGGATCATCAAAGGGAGGCATAAAATAATATTCAATAACATTAATGGATGCACAGAATAACGGAAGAGGCGGAGGATTGCTTCTGTTCTGATTTTCCAATTGAACTTAGACTGCCAAATTCTTTTACTTAGTTTTAATGCCGTTTGCAAAGAGCCTTTACACCAGCGAGATTGTTGTCCCTTAAAAGCAGAGATAGTAGCAGGGATTTCTGCAGGACAAACCGTGTCCAAAATATAACGAAAATTCCAACCGGATAGAGCGGCTCTATAGGAAAGGTCCAAATCCTCGGTGAGAGTATCTCCCTGCCAATTGCCAGCAGCGATAATGCAAGTACGTCGCCAAACCCCAGCAGTTCCATTGAAGTTTATCCAAAGCTGATTAGCATTTCTAGCACTTTGTTCTAGTACAAAATGTCCGTTAATCCCAATAGCTTGGGCTCGCGTTAGAAATGAAGAGTTAGCGTTTAGATGTCCCCATCGCGTTTGAACCATTCCAATATCTTTCTTTTTAAAATAAGGCATAGTCTTTAGCAGAAAATCGGAGGGAGGAGTGAAATCAGCATCAAAGATAGCAATAAATTCACCTTGAGCCTTTGATAGGCCTGCTTTTAGGGCACCTGCCTTATAGGCAATCCTATCTTTCCGGTGAAGATAGCTAATTATAAAGCCCTTTTTGTGGTATTGTTGGCTTAGTTTTTGGAGTTTTGTTTTTGTAGCATCATCAGAGTCATCTAGAATTTGAATTTCTAGTTTATTTTGAGGCCATTTAAGATTTGTTATACTCTTAAGCAGTCTATCTACAACATAATATTCGTTATAGATTGGTAACTGGACTGTTACAAAGGGTAAATTACGATGATCTATTTTTTTTAGATCAATAGCAGTATTTGGACCAGAGTTTTCCCCTAGACATGCGCCCTTTTTTCTATGATAAAGGACTAGGAGCGTACAGCTATGAAAAGTAAAGGCTAAAAGCAAGAAGATGTCTAAGCTATAGATTACAAAAAGCAGGTAGAGTAGTGGATTATAGCTCAAGAAAGCTATTTTTAAATAGCCAAGTCTACTGACAAGCCTATAAATAAATAGGCTATGCTCAGAGTGTTTGTTCTAGAGATATTTTACTCAGAAGTAATTAAGACTAATAGAAATAGAACATAAGCTATGACTAGCTTCTAGATCTCTAGATCCTAGGTAGTTATTCAGACGCAAAGAATCATGAGAACATTGTAGACCTATTCCAAGCCCTAAATAAGAACCACCGTCTAAATCAGAAATTTTTGATTCATAACCAGCAGCCAATAAACCACCCAAGCCATTACCACTCAAAGTATAATATTCTTCTAGTTTATACTCTCTTTGTTCGTGACCATGTTCATCACGATCCCCAGTTCTTCTAAACGCTTCGTTTGGACTAATTACACTGAAGCCACCACCAGTAACGAGTCTAGCTTGAATGCTAAGATAAAAATGAGTTTGAGAATAGAATGTAGCTCCAAACCCAACACCGCTATAATAATAGGAGTAATCATATTCAGTGTGATTACTCACTCCTTCTGGTACTGCACGATTATTGTGATCATAATCATAATCATAGTCATAGTCATAATCATAATCATAGTAATTTGCTGCGCGGCTCTCCTTGCTTACTTTGGCAATTCCAGAACCAAGATAGAAGAGGCTAGCATGAAAGACGGTATAATCACTGATACCACCTCCAACAGAAATTTCAAATCCTCCAGCAGTTCCCTCATAAGTTAGGTTCTTTTCATCATTTTCATCATCACCATAATTATGGTAATAATAACTATTATTTCTATCTATCCTCTCAATCTCAGCATTAATTGCGTTATTCAAATCTCTTGAAAGGACTGAGTTTACAGGATCTGTTTTGACGAAGTTACCAGATTTGTCTTTAATTTTAAATTCTAAGGTGCCATTACCAATGTAAGGAGCAAAACGAAGAAAAAAGGCACCTTTTCTATATACAACGTGTCTAGTAGTTCTACTTGTTTTCGGAGCAGTCTGTACTTGTGGAGTAGCCTGTACTTGTGGAGTAGCCTGCTCTTGCGGAGTAGCCTGTACTTGTGGAGTAGCCTGTACTTGTGGAGTAGCCTGCTCTTGCGGAATAGTCTGCTCTTGCGGAGTAGCCTGTTCTTGTGGAATAGCCTGTTCTTGTGGAATAGCCTGTTCTTGTGGAATAGTCTGCTCTTGTGGAGTAGCCTGTTCTTGTGGAATAGCCTGCTCTTGCGGAGTAGCCTGTTCTTGTGCAAATACAGGTATTCCAGAAAAAAGCACTGTACCAGAGACTATAAGTATCGTACTAAATATTCCAAATATTCGCGTTACTTTCATCTCCATTTTTTTAATACATTTTCTCATTGTAAATTTTCTATTTTCATTTTCCAAAATACTAAATCCTCACCTAGGTAGTGACTGTAGTTTGTAAAGTCTAAATTGTCAAGTGCTTTTTAAAAAAAATAGCAAAAAACTTATAAAAAATCTATTGCAAAGAATTTAGACAAGTTAAAAGCACTTATTCATAGAAAGGACAGAATATCTAGAACATGTTTTCAAAAGGAGATATTAAATTATATACTACTAACAACAATTATGGAGGGAATTGGACGGATAGTGGCTGTATTTATAGTGATGGTGCCGCTGCTACTGGGTATACGACTGAAGAAATTTGTACGCAAATTAGAGAATGGACTGTGGCAAGCTCAGGTTATTACTGTAATTGTAGCGATGGTCTAGCACAAAGTCACACCGAGGAAACAGATTGTCTAAGTACGCTTGGAAGCTGGACGGATGGAAGCTGTAATAATGTCAGTTATGATAACCGAGAAGAATGCCGAGCAAATGCTGTAAATGTCTGGACGGATGCTAGTTATTCTGATGATGTCTCTACTAACGAAGGATATAGAAGTCTACCAAGTATTTCGTAATTGGCGGAGTGCTAGAAATACTTCTCTATCTGAAGAGTTTTGAGAAAGATTAGGGAAGTATTGTGCTAATTCAAGGCGTAGTTCTGTTATGTGTAAGCGGAGGAATAAATTAATTTTTCGTTCTATAGCGATAGTAGTGGGCTGATACTGATTGCTTGATGGGAAATCTTTCTCATATTTTTTGAAAATTTCACGAGCATGTTGGTTATTTTTTTCATATTTTAGGGTAAAGCCTAGATTATTATACATATAGTCATGTCCGGGGTAAATGTAAGTATGATCAGCTAAGCTATTAAATTGCTCTGATATACTTTCGTAAAGTATATTAGGATCACCGCCACTGTCACATCTACCTACTCCTGCATTAAAGAAGGTATCACCACAAATAACCGCTAGCTTATTATTATTGTGTTCTTTTTGATGTAGTAAAAGGCTGATATGAGCAAAAGTATGACCGGGTGTATCCATTACCTCAAAATAGGAGGCATTGCTAATATGGATTTTTTCTCCTGCTTGAAGCCCCCTGTCCATATTAGGAATAAGGCCTTCAGCATTGGGGTGAGCCCAAATCTTAGCATTATAAAACTCCACTAAGCCATCGTTGCCACGAATATGATCGAAATGTTCGTGGGTATTAATTATGTGACTTAGTTTGAGACCACGTTTTTCGAGGTGCGATATAATTTGTTGGCTATCCCATGGATCAATGCAATAAACATTGTGAGGTTTTTTATTATCTTCAGAATAGATAATATAGCTAAAGTTGCGTAAAGGACTGTTTGTAAAAATTCTATCGCAGATCATCTAAATGTATCATCTAAATTTATATAAAAACAAAACTTATCGACTAAACATTAAACTTATCTAAGAGGCGTTCTAAATCATGGAGATTGCCATAGCTAACTAGAATGACTCCGCTTCCATTATGCTTATGCTTAATTTCAACGCGTGCGCTCAAATGCATGCGGAGATTTGTTTCCAACTTGGCTATATTGACATCGTGACTAGCTTTTTGTTTTTTAAGCGAGGGATTGACTTCCGTTATTTTTGCAACTTCGTTCTCAACTTTACGAGAACTCCAAGCTTCTTTAGATATCTGGGCGCCAAGCTTATTTATCTTTTGCCTATCTGCAATCGCAAGCAGAGGGCGAGCTTGTCCGACGCTGAGTTGCTTTTTTTCAATTAAAGATAATATATCTGGTGGTAGTTTTAAAATGCGAATTAAGTTTGTTACCGTGCTCCTATTTTTACCAAGTTTTTTCGCTAATATATCTACTTTTTGTTTGGCAGTCTCTATCCAATATTCATAGGCGCGAGCTTCCTCGATTGGATTTAGCTCCTCTCTCTGCACATTCTCAATGATACCAATTTCCAAAGCCTCTAAATCGTTGGCTTGTTTTATTACTGCCGGAATTTTTTTAAGTCCTGCTATTTTTGCTGCTCGAAAACGTCTCTCACCCGCAATTAACTGGTAATTATCATTATCTAAACAACGAACAACTATAGGCTCTATAATACCTACAGACTTTAGAGTTTTCGCTAATTCTTGGAGCTCGTTCTCTGCAAAAAATTTGCGAGGTTGATTGGGGTTAGGAGTGATCTGGTCTAGGGATAAATCTTTATATTTAAGCTCATTATCAAGGGGGGTTATTCCTTCTAATGCATCTGGTATTAAATTTGAGAGACCACGTCCTAAGACTTTTTTATTAGAAGATTTAGAACTCATTTAGTACCTCTTTACTCAATTCCGTGTATGCCAGCGCGCCTGCCGATTCTGGTGCATACTCAATGATACATTGTCCATAAGATGGTGATTCCGAGAGCTTAACATTACGTGGGATAATGGAAGTATAGACCTTCTCTTTAAAGTGATCGCGCACATCTTTCACAACCTGATGAGAGAGACTAGTTCGTTGGTCATACATTGTAAGCAAAATGCCTCCTAAAATAAGAGCGGGGTTGAGAGATTTCTGAACAAGGGAAATTACTTTCATAAGCTGACTTAGGCCTTCAAGGGCATAGTATTCTGTTTGTAATGTTATAATAGTTCTCTTAGCTAGGCAAAGGGCGTTTAGTGTTAGTATGCCGAGGTTTGGTGGGCAATCTATTAGTACATAATCATAATCAGGGAGTAGTTTTTCTATCGCATTTTTTAGAATAAACTCTCTTTTTTTAGTTTGTAGCATATCGATTTCTATACCGGATAGGTTCACGTTGGCAGGAAGAAGAAAGAGATTTTTGTAACGTGTTTTCAA
>JABAAI010000159.1 GCA_014238825.1 Leptospirales bacterium | reverse complement strand
GTTAACCGATGGCGGAGTATGCTACCAAATTTGCCTTATTTTTATGAATGTTTCAATATTTTTGTCTAGAATAGTCGACTTTTGAAAATTTGTTCCCTAAAACGGCCATACAAATATCAAAGAAAGATTTTCTTTACTGATTTAATAAATTGTTGAGTATACATATTATTATGTTTTAAGAATATTCTATGAAATTTACATGAGAACACTAGAATTTACACGTATGAATTCAAAATATTGAACAATCGGTTAACCGACCACGAATATTTGCAACCACTAGCCGACTCTATCGACGGTTAGCCGGTTAACCGGTTAACTGAATCCAGCCCTGGACACAATTAGTAAAGGCACAATTGTAGTATAAAAGTAAGAGAATATACTGAGTAGTGAATTATCGTACTGAAGAGTAGAGAAGTGAAAATATTGAGTTTGCAATGGCGACACGAGTAGCAGCAGTAGAAGAAGTGACAGGTGTTGAGGAGATGGAGAGACAGTTAGTTGAGTTG
>JABAAI010000158.1 GCA_014238825.1 Leptospirales bacterium | reverse complement strand
TTATTAAAGGAATAGCTTCTCAAAAAGATCAAACAAAATTTACTCTTCATGGGGTGGTGGACACTCCCGGTATTGCTTCTGGCATTTTGAGTCCTGTAAGCGATGAAGGTATTGAGGTGGATGTGATTGTTCAGAATGTTAGCGTTTCAGGAAAAACAGACTTTACTTTTACAGTTGCAACTGAAGATCGACAAGAAGTTGAAAAAGTATTAAAGGATAAAATGAAAGGCATTTCCTATGATGAGTTGATAGTTGATGAAAGTATCGGAAAAGTGTCATTAGTTGGAGTAGGAATGCGGTCACATGCAGGAATTGCTAGTACAGCATTTAATGCATTGGCAGATGCCAAGATTAATATTCAAATGATTAGCACTTCAGAAATTAAAATCACGATAGTAATTGATGTTAATCAGTTAGAAGATGCTGTTAAAACACTTCATAAAGCTTTTAATTTAGATAAGTAATGTTAGATATTCTTTTTAAGAATGGAACTCTTGTAAATGAGGGTAAAATTTTTG
>JABAAI010000157.1 GCA_014238825.1 Leptospirales bacterium | reverse complement strand
CGAGTCAATAGAAACCATAAACGGCTTAGACATTTGTCGGGGCGACTATAAACTAGACGATATTTTTGCTAGTATAGACCCTTACGCCCTTACTAGACTTTTAAAAAAAATAAAGGGGAACTATGAATATATAATTATTGATACCCCACCTACAATGCAAGGGCTTAGTAGGGCTTCTGTAATTGCAAGCGACTCAACACTAGTACCTTGTGAGATTTCTGCTACTGCATATGAGCCTACACTTTATACTACAAAGAAAATCAAAGAGCTAAAAAAGAAATATAAAGTTTTGTTTCTTGGCTACAAAAAACCCACAAATAACGGATACCATTCTACACTTTGCAAAAAATATAAAAAGGCTTTCGGAGCTTGTCTGTCAATACCTAAGAGAGTCACGACTCCGAAACTTGTAATGCTAAACGGTCACCCATCTAAGCAAGCTATAGAAATTTATAAAACACTTCTAAAAGGTATAAAACAATGAAAACAATAGGCAAACATACACTTGCACCTAGTAGCATA
>JABAAI010000156.1 GCA_014238825.1 Leptospirales bacterium | reverse complement strand
TAAATTGACCAAATAAAAGGTTATACTTTGATCGTAAGCATCTAGACTATTCGTTTCTAAGCTTAAAAAGGTAGTAATTTCCTTTATAAAATCACAATAGGCCAAAAAACGTATTTTTATTTATTTTTTTTTTCAGGCGGAAGTTTTCGAAAATGTATTATCAAAAAATAATTTTCAGTGGTCGGATGGTTCCGAATATGTCTCAAACATGTCTCACATGATCAAAATAATCATTCTGGATGGTTCCTAGAGTCATTCGGATGCTAATAAGGGGCTTTAGAGTGACTCTGAAAAAAATTCATGAACCCCCCCCCCTAAAAACGGAAATCCCCATGTGGAATCGCGCGTGCGCGAGAGGGGGTATTCGATCTTGAGTTTTGGTGCAAAATTTTTCTGAGATGATATATTTTCTAAATTTCGTAAAATCAAAAAGGGGGGGCAAAAGGGGGAGCACCTGTGGATTTCGAACTCCGCACATGCTCCAAAATTACCAGAAATCATCAAATTCTACATTAATTTGAATATA
>JABAAI010000155.1 GCA_014238825.1 Leptospirales bacterium | reverse complement strand
TGAATACATAACTTGAAACTTTCTTAACTTCATATTTAGCTTCTTCATTTTCAGAAAAAAGTATCGTCTTTGATAGCTCCAAATACCAGTCACAATAAGAATGCCAAGCAAATTGATAAGCATTTTTGGCTGCTTCATCAAATCTATAATCTTCTAAATTTTTCTCAATTTTAGATTTTGCCTCAATTAACTCAGCAAAAATCCATTTATTAATATTTACTGTTAAACTTGGAATTTTATCAGTATTTGAGAAATCACATTCATTGGTTATTAAAAAATTATTAGCATTCCAAAGTTTATTTAAGAAATTTCTATATCCTTTAACTCTATCTTCAGAAAGTTTTACATCTGTACCAGGAGATGCCATTGAAAGAAGAGTAAATCTTAATGCATCAGCACTATATTTTTCAATTAACTCTAAAGGATCGATAACATTACCTTTAGATTTTGACATTTTTTGTCCCTTCTCATCTTTAACTAAAGCATGAACATAAATATCTTTAAAAGGTTCTTTATTTAAAAATTCTGTTCCAAACATAATCATTCT
>JABAAI010000154.1 GCA_014238825.1 Leptospirales bacterium | reverse complement strand
AGGACAATTTATTGCCCGGGCAGACATAAGAGAGTAATAAAAATGAAGCTAGTATCTAGCAAAGCAAGCATTCCATTAAAGATATAGTAGCCAATTATAGTTTTAGACATCAAATGTGATGTGTTTAACGCCTAAAATTTTATATATTATATGTAGTAAGACAGGTATTATTTACTCGCGGTATTATTTACTAGTAAACCACGCGAATCTAATAAATCTTTACTATATTCTGTGCTTATTTTTGCTTTTTCTGCTGGATCTGGCTCTAAAGTTAGCAAAGCATTAACAGCAAAAATTTTAGATAAACGGTAATTTTCAATAGAGCTACGAGGCAAATCTTGAAGACGCAGATTCTCCGCGATGGCACCCTTTTGATAAGCAATATTAAGAATACTGATAGCTTTTTGGCAAGTTAAATATATTTTATTACGTGCTATTTTTTCCTTTCCCTGTCCTCTTTTTATTGCATTTTCTAATTCTACTGAAGTGACCCTTTTACTGGCTTTTTGCAATAAATCATCCGCTCTAGATTTATAAAGCGCTAAGAATTG
>JABAAI010000153.1 GCA_014238825.1 Leptospirales bacterium | reverse complement strand
ATTAAATCATCTATAACTAAAATTTTTTTATTTTTTTCAATCGAGTCTTTATGAACTTCAATTGTTGCTTTTCCGTATTCTAGCTCAAAGTCAACTGAATGAACTTCAGCTGGTAATTTATTTTTTTTTCTTAAAAGGATATGGGATTTATTTAAATTATAAGAAAGAGGTGAAGCAAAGATAAATCCTCTTGATTCAATTGCTGCAATTTTATCTATTTTATAATCTTTTGATCTTACAACTATTTGATTAATACATTCTTCAAATGCATGTGCATCTTTAATCAGTGTTGTAATGTCTCTAAATAAAATTCCTTTTTTTGGATATGCAGAAGTGCCGGTTCTCGAACCTTCAGATACTCCTCGAACAACTTCTTTTCGGCAGATTCATTTAACAAGCTAGGATCCACATCGCCTTCCGATCCTTCTTTAAGAATGCTAACCACCCGACGAAAAGCAATCGCCAAAGATTCAAAATAAGGCTTTTTCTTTAAATCAGAAAATGCCGCGACCTTTGCCTTGATATCAACAATAGAATCCAACCCTGTAGATA
>JABAAI010000152.1 GCA_014238825.1 Leptospirales bacterium | reverse complement strand
GGATGTTTACTTGTTCTAATAATTTGAATATATATGTGTGTTCAACCCGGTCGAAAAAGAAATTAAAAAGAAATTAGTGCCCCTTTTTGCCCGTCCGTCTGTCACGCTCTGTATCTCCCTTAATAGTAAAGCTATCTGCACCAAACTTCACCAGTGGGTAGGCCATAAAAATACAAGCAGGCAATTTTTTCATTTTTTCGATTCAACATCCAAGATGGCCGCCATGGCAGCCATTTTGAATTTTTGTCGAAAGTTTGTCCGGACTACTCCTCCAGAACCAAAAGTGATAGAGACATGGGGTTTTCTTTATTAGCTTCAGCTTCCCTTGAAAATTGGAAGTTTACGACTTTCATATGTAAAATGGGCGTAACGCCAAATTTCTAACTTCCTCAAAAATAGTCAGATCTTGATGAAACTTAATATGTAGGTGCATATGGGTGTCCCGAGTGATTTTACGCTTCTTTCGTTTTCTTAAAATTTCCAAGATGACCGCCATGACGTTATAATTGGTAATTTTTCAAAAATGTCGGATTTGCATCAAAATTTAGCACAC
>JABAAI010000151.1 GCA_014238825.1 Leptospirales bacterium | reverse complement strand
AACCGAACCTATTATCGAACAGGCATTTATGAATATAATAGGCAGGCAAATATACGTAACAACACAATATATTAGTCAAATAAAACCTCAACTAACATTTAAAATCAATCAAGATAAAAAAGGACACGCGTTTTGTTGGGAAACGGCGTTTCTCAAACCATGTGCGTTTTCCATTTTTCCCCATCTTTTCAGCGAGTTATTGCCCTTTTTAGCTCACCTTCATTCTGAAGGTGAGCTTTTGTCATACCCATTTCGTCTGTCGTCCGTCCGTCACTCCGTTAAACAATTACGATGGGACGCTATCTCCTCAGAAACTACTGATGTCAGAGTTCTGAAACTTCACACATAGAATCCCCTTGGTGTCTAGTTGGTCCTAACTGAAATTCATGTTGATCACAAAATATTTACACTACCACTGTATCGATACGAGATAAAGCCTACTAGAGCAAATGTAATTTATTTTCCCATCAATACATTTGGTCACGTGATCAAAATCGGTGTTTTTTACGGAAAGGCCCGAGAACGGGCGATTGAAGTTGAACGTTGGAGCCATTTTTGGCTGGCCTCGCTTCGTTTCTT
>JABAAI010000150.1 GCA_014238825.1 Leptospirales bacterium | reverse complement strand
CTAGATATAATAGAGAGACATTAGAAATTAGATTTAAAAATAAAAATATTGCTGATGTACTAGATATGACTGTTGATGAAGGCTGTGATTTTTTTGAAAATATTCAAACTATTAGATCAAAATTAATAACTCTTAAACATGTGGGTCTGGGATATATGAAAATAGGCCAACAGGCTACAACATTGTCTGGTGGTGAGGCCCAGCGAATAAAATTAGCTAAAGAATTATCAAAAAGACCAACAGGCAGGACACTCTATATTTTAGATGAGCCAACTACAGGTCTACATTCACACGATATAAAAAAATTGTTAGAAATTCTTCAAGCTTTTGCAAATACGGGTAATACTGTTGTTGTTATTGAGCACAACTTAGATGTTATTAAAACAGCAGATCATATTATTGATATGGGTCCTGAAGGAGGTGTAAATGGTGGTGAAATCATTGCTGAAGGTACTCCTGAAAAAGTGTCGCAAGTTGCAAAAAGTTATACAGGAACTTTCATTAAAGAGCTTTTAGGTTCTAATTCTATGAAAAAGACTGCTTAAATTTAGAAATATATGTTATATAATTAATTATGACTTCAATTCTACAATCTTTATCT